>NZ_VMQS01000047.1:0-3903 GCF_007625055.1 Halomonas sp. | reverse complement strand
CAACCCAGTTCGCAGTGCGATATGGAGTTGAACGGTGGCCAGTGGCGCCAGATCACTCTCCGCCAGACACCCTCGGGTGGCCATGTGATGCGGGTGGCAGATATTACCCCCTACAAAAAAGCCGCCATTGCTCTGGAAAACGCCCTGGAGCGCGAACGCGGCGTCAGTGATTTCTACCGCAGCTTTGCCGCCATGGTATCTCACCAGTTTCGCACCTCGCTGGCCGTGATTGACTCCGGCCTGCAGCGCCTGATGCGTCGCCATAAGGGATTTACAGCGCCAGAAAGGGAAGAACGCTATCAGCGCCTGCGCGAGACGGTCATGCATATGACCAAGCTGGTGGATGCCTCACTGTTAACGGCACGCCTGGATGCGGGCCAGGTAAGCAGTCACCATAAACACCATGACCTGATCAGCCTGATTCAAGGTATTTGTCACCTTCATTGCGCCCAGTATGGTGACGATCAGCCCGATGTTCATTGGGTAGCCTTGCCAACTGGATTATCTCGCCTGATGGCATGCTGTGATAAAGCGCTCACCGAACAGATCATCGACAACCTGCTGACCAATGCACGCAAATACGCCTTGCCTGACACGCCCATCGAGATTGAGCTTAACCAGGATGGCCAGTGGGCTTATTGCCGTATCCGCAACCAGGGGGGCGTGATTAAAGCAAGCGAGCAGTCAAAAATTTTTGAGCGCTTCTACCGCGCCACCAACAGCAGGCAACAGCAAGGGCTCGGGCTTGGGCTGAACATTGCCCGCACTCTGGCACGCATTCAGCAAGGCGAGCTGGAACTCATCAGTTCCAGCGCCGATGCCACTGTCTTCCAACTGCGTTTACCCCGCGCAGAAGCGGATCATTTACTCGGATATGACCAGGATGCAGAACACGATGCAACACAATGAACCAGCACCTCTGGTGCTGTGTGCAGAAGACCACCACGAATTACGCCGTGACCTCTGCGACGAGCTGCGTGAAGCTGGCTACCGGGTGATAGAAGCCAGTCATGGCGAAGAGGCCCTGGCTCACCTAAAGGCGATGCCGGATATCATCCTGTGTGATATCACCATGCCCCGTCTGAACGGTTATGCCCTGCTTGAGCGGCTACGCAATGATTTTCCACAACTGGCAGACACGCCTTTTATCTTCCTGACGGCACTCTCCCAGCGTTATGACGTCATCGAAGGCAAACGCACGGGTGCTGATGATTATCTGGTAAAACCGATTGATTATGATTTGCTGCTCGTCACCCTCGAAGCGCGGTTACGCCAGGTGAACCGCATGCGTGCCAAAAGCACCGAGGAACTCGACCATTTACGCCAGGGTATTCATCACCTACGCACTGACAACAGCCAGAAGGCCTTTGAAGCCGCCAAAAGTGCCCTGGATATGATGGCAGTGGGGGTCGTCCTGCTGAACGATAAAAGCCAGCCCCTGCTGACCAACCGTGCTGCCCTGCGCCTTAACCTCGACCAGGCGCCCTTTCATCAGGTACCCAGCCTTGAACGCCTGAGCAACGCCTCAAGTCGTCAACTGCATCAGGCCATCCGTGAAGGAATCCACGCCAATCATCAGCACAAGGAGCACAACCGGTGCCTGCGCCTTTCCCGATTGGGGGGGCATGGAATGAAGCCGGACATGACGGAGGTGAGCGACCTGATGGTGTTTATCAGCTCACTGGCCAACGGAGCTGGTAACGCTGATGCACCGGCAGTGGCCGTGATGCTGATTGATCCGGCCCAACGGGTACAGTTACCTGAGCCGATGCTGGCCGAGCTGTTCGGCTTCACTCCCACGGAAGCCAGCATTGCCATGCGCCTGGCTGATGGCCAGCGCAAGGAGGATATTGCCGACCAGATGGAGGTATCCCCCACCACGGTGGCCTTCCACCTGCGTAACCTCTTCCAGAAAACCGACACCCGGCGTCAAGCAGAGCTGATAGCGATGATTCTGGCGGGCTCCATCAGCCTGAATATTGAAGCGTGAAGATAGCGATCAGGACAGCCTGGTTCTGTGCCTCAGCATTCAGCCTGATCCGCCTCTTTCAATACCCTGGCCACGCCATCATGAACGGCGGGTGTGCTGACCAGCAGATGCTCTCCGCAGAGGTCAGGGGGTATGCCGTCTGGCACCGGGTACAGATGATCCACTGTTGCACCGGCTTCGCGGGCAATTACCCAGCCGCCGACGAAATCCCAGGGCGAGACGCTTTCGTAATAGGCATCCAGCCTTCCGCAGGCTACATCGCACAGGTCCAGCGCGGCAGAGCCGTTACGGCGGATATCCTGGCAGTGGGTCAAGACCGCGCCAAAGCGTTTGAGTAGCGCCACGCGGGCGTTTTTCTGGTAGGGAAACCCCGTGCCCACCAGGGTACGCTCAAGCGCGGTTTCACCGCTGGGTTGAATCGGCTTGCCGTTGCAGCTTGCCCCCAGCCCTTCGGCGGCGGCAAAGGTTTCACCCAGAAAGGGCGCGTGAACCACCCCCACTTTGCCAACGCCCTCTTCCAGCCAGCCAATCGACACCGCCACATGGTGCTGGCCCTGAGCAAAATTGACCGTGCCATCAATGGGGTCGATTACCCACAGCGCCGGCGCCTTGACCGCCTGAGCCTGCTGGGGAGAAAGCTCTTCGGATAAACGCGCCTCACCGGGAAACGCCTCTTCCAGCCGCTGGCCAATCAGTTTATCGACCGCCACATCCACATCTGTGACCAGCTCATCGCCGGCTTTCATATGTCGGCTGAAGGCCTGATCCTCTCGGGCGTTGAGAATCATTTGCCCAGCTTCCTCAGCGATAGCGGTCGTGAGGCGTTGTTTCAACGTCATCAGGTATCCTTTAAGAACGTAATAATGCATGGTGGGCGGCATGATTGATCAAGTCGCCAATAACCGATCAGTTCCATCGATTACTCTGAAGCTTGCCCACTAAGGCGGGCACTTTCAATGCATTATCAAGTTCATCAAGGATTATCAAGTTCATCAAGGATTATCACAATTATCAAGAGATACCTTGTCGAAATCATGAGAGCAACGCCATTCCCCCTCTGTCGTCCTGCTCAGGGTGACGGAGCCTTTTCCTTTTTTAGACGTCACTGAAACGCCTCCGTCATCAGTAACTTCTGAAATACTGACTGAATCTGGCGAACCAAAGATATCCTCCAGATCACCCTCAGCCAGCGCATCTCCCTCCAGCGCATCCACATCCAGCAAGCTGGCCTCGATTGGCGCCCTGAATGAACTGGCTTCAGAAAAGGCAGCGGAAGCATTGGATCTGTCAATATAGTTTTGATATTGAGGAATTCCCACGGCAGCCAGCACCCCGACTATAGCCACCACAATCAGTAGTTCAATCAAGGTAAAGCCAACTTGAGACCTGCCATATACCTGAAGAATCGACGCCTTTTGCATCGCGACACCTCCCTGTTCAAAAGTGGAACATCCAATTTAGGCCATTGTTATATGGACCAATACACCGCGTGCTGCCAGTGAAAGTCACTTAAAAAAAGAAACAACTTAGTCATTATTCTCTTTTTTTCTATCGGGTGACTACACTGAATACATGCATTGTGTCTTATTAAGTATGGTACAAAAACTATGTTTATGCCGCTTTTGATGAAATCGCCATGAATCAGCCGCATCCCGCATCTGTCTTAAGCAGAACGACAGCGCCCAGTGGCCTACAAGCTATTACTCAGCGAATGGTTACGCAGGGCTTGCTGAGCCACCAAGAAGCCATTAACGCCGAAACGTCTGCCATCCATCAGGATGTCTCCATCCTGCACCACGTAATTGATAGCGGCCTGGTAACCCCCCGCGAGGCCGCTACCGCCGCCGGCTGGGAATACGGCCTGCCAGTGATTGATCTGGATGCGGTGCGCATCAGCTCGCTCCCCCCGGTGG
>NZ_VMQS01000046.1 GCF_007625055.1 Halomonas sp. | reverse complement strand
CCGGTAGCGGCCAGGAAGTGCGCGCTGCGGCGGCCCGCGCCTTGTTACCCGTATTGACCGACCAGGGGTCGCTGGCAGGGCTTGATGAGCACAGCGTCATCACGCGTGATCGTGCGCTGCTCAAGGAGCTGTGTTTTGGCACCTGCCGCCGCTTGCCGCGCCTGGAAGCACTGGCGCGCCGATTACTCAAGCAACCGCTGAAAAAACGCGATCAGGACATACAGGCGCTGCTACTGTTAGGCATTTACCAGCTGCTCTACATGCGCATCCCCGCCCATGCGGCCGTGGGGGAAACCGCAGGCGCAGCCCGCCTCATGGGCAAGGAGTGGGCCACGCGGGTACTCAATGGCTGCCTGAGGCGCCTGCAGCGGGAATCAGAGGCTCTCCAGGCCCAGGTTGATCAGGAAGAACATATTGCCCTGGAGCACCCTGCATGGTTGCTGGCAGCATTGCGCGAAGCCTGGCCGGACCACTGGCAGGAAATTGCGACTGCCAACAACCAGCCTGGCCCCATGACGTTGCGTGTCAACCAGCGCCATAACGACCGTGAAGCCTATCTTGCCAGGCTTGATGAACAGGGCATTCAGGCCCACCTCTGCCCACATGCGGCAGATGGCATCACCCTGCAGACACCCTGTGATATCAGCACGCTGCCAGGCTTCGACCAAGGTGATGTCAGTGTTCAGGATGAAGCGGCACAGATCAGCGCGGCGCTGCTCGGGCCCGCCATTGCCCCGCGCCCCGGTGCCCACGTGCTGGATGCCTGCTGTGCGCCGGGGGGCAAGACAGCCCACCTGCTGGAGCAGTTCGACATGGCACTCACCGCTGTCGATAGCGATAATGAACGCCTGGCCCGGGTAGAAGATACGCTTAAACGCTTGAAACTCAAGGCTGACCTGCATCACGGCGACGCCACTCAACGCCAATGGTGGCAAGGCACCGATTTTGATGCCATTCTGCTGGATGCTCCCTGCTCCGGTACCGGTGTGATACGTCGCCACCCGGATATCAAAAAGTTGCGCCGCAGGGAAGATATCCGCCAGCTGACAAAACTCCAGGCACGCCTGCTCGATAGCCTCTGGCCGCTGCTTAGCCCGGGCGGTACCCTGCTGTATGCCACCTGCTCCGTATTGCCTGAAGAAAACACCCAGCAGATTGACAGCTTTCTCAAACGCACCCCCGACGCCCGGGTAACCACGCCGCAAGCGCTGGCCTGGGGCATTGCAAGTGGCGCCGGAAGACAACTTTTCCCGCAGCCGGACAGTCACGATGGCTTTTTTTATGCGAGACTGGAAAAGCAGTCAGGCATCTGAGCGATGTGACGTCGGCTATTTAACTACTAACGACTTTCTGAGGAGTCACTCATGAGCCATACCTACAAGCATATCGAACTGACCGGTTCGTCGCCCGCAGGTATCGAAGAAGCCGTGCAGAATGCCTTGGCAAAGGCCGCAGAAACTGTCAAGAACATGCGCTGGTTTGAAGTCACCGACACACGTGGCCACATTGAGGATGGCCAGGTGGCCCACTGGCAGGTCACCATCAAGGTGGGTTTCACCCTCGAATGATGTGAACCTGCATCCTGGCGGCGACTGAGCAAAAAGTCGCCGCTTTTTCATTGCAATGTAACGTCTGCGCATTGAGATAACCGCAAACCATGAAAATTATCATCCTCGGTGCTGGCCAGGTGGGCGGCACGCTGGCAGAACATCTCGCGCGTGAAGAGAATGACATCACCGTGATTGATACCGATGCTGACAGGCTGCGCGAACTGCATACCAAGCTGGATATCCGTACCGTGACAGGGCCGGGTTCCTATCCCATGGTGTTGCGCCAGGCAGGCTGTGAAGATGCTGACATGCTGATCGCCGTCAGCAGCGCCGATGAAATCAACATGATTGCCTGTCAGGTCGCCCACACCCTGTTTCGTACCCCGACCAAGATCGCCCGGGTGCGCGCCACCGCCTACCTGACGCGTAAAGGGTTGTTTGCCCATGAAGCCATTCCGATTGATGTCCTGATCAGCCCCGAGCAGGTGGTCACCGACCATGTACGCCGCCTGATTGAACATCCCGGTGCCCTTCAGGTACTGGAGTTTGCCGGCGGCCTGGTGCAACTGGTGGCCGTCAAGGCGTTTTATGGTGGCCCCCTGGTCGGCCAGGACCTGGCCTTTCTTCGCCGGCACATGCCCAACGTCGATACCCGCGTAGCCGCTATTTACCGCCAGAACCGGCCCATCATCCCCCGGGGGGATACCATCATCGAGGCCGATGACGAAGTATTTTTTATCGCCGCCCGGCGTGATATCCGCGCGGTGATGAGCGAATTGCGCCGCGTTGAGCGTGACTTCAGGCGGGTGGTCATTGCCGGTGGCGGCAACATCGGTGAGCGCCTGGCCGAGCACCTGGAGCATAGTCACCAGGTCAAGATTATCGAGCACAGCCTTGAACGTTGCACCACGCTCTCCGAACGGCTCGATCGTACTGTGGTACTCCACGGAAGCGCCACCAGCAAACGCCTGCTGGAAGAAGAAAATATCGAAGACTGCGATATTTTCTGTGCGCTGACCAATGATGACGAAGTCAATATCATGTCGTCGCTGCTGGCCAAACGTCTTGGCGCCAAGAAAGTGCTGACTCTTATCAACAATGCCGCCTACGTGGATCTGGTGCAGGGGGGAGACATTGATATCGCCATTTCGCCCCAGCAGGCGACTATCGGTAGCCTGCTGACCCATGTGCGGCGCGGTGATATTGTCAATGTGCACTCACTACGCCGCGGCGCCGCTGAGGCGATCGAAGCCATCGCTCACGGGGACAAGCAGTCTTCCCGAGTGGTGGGCCGGGCAATTGGCGACATTGACCTGCCTGAAGGCACTACCATTGGTGCCATAGTGCGCGGCAAGGACGTGTTGATTGCCCACGATAATGTCGTGGTGGAGTCTGATGATCACGTCATTCTGTTTGTCATCGACAAACGCCGCATACGCGACGTGGAACGCCTGTTCCAGGTTGGCCTGACGTTCTTCTGAACCGCCCTTGGGCAGTCACACAGGGAGTAAACGCTTACTATGAGCCTAAGGGTGATATTGCGGATTCTGGGACTCTTGCTGATGCTGTTCAGCCTGACCATGCTGCCGCCCATACTGATTTCTTTGTGGTTTCGCGATGGCGTTTGGGAAGCCTTCATGAGCGGTATCGGCATCACGGTAGTCACCGGCCTGATACTTTACTTACCCAACCGCAAAGCACAAAAAGAACTGCGCATTCGCGACGGTTTTATCATCGCCGCCATGTTCTGGACGGTACTGGCGCTGTTTGGTTCGCTGCCGCTGATGCTGTTCGGCACCGATTCGCTATCGCTGACGGATGCGGTGTTCGAGTCCTTCTCCGGGTTGACCACCACAGGCGCTACGGTGATCACGGGCATCGACTTTCTGCCCGAATCAATTCTCTATTATCGCCAGCAACTGCAATGGCTGGGTGGAATGGGGATTGTCGTGCTTGCCGTGGCCATCCTTCCAACGCTTGGCGTGGGTGGCATGGCGCTCTACCGCACAGAAATCCCCGGGCCGCTGAAAGATTCCAAGCTGACCCCACGCATTACCGAAACCGCCAAGGCACTCTGGTACATCTACGCAGCGCTGACAGTGACGTGTTTGATCGCTTATATGGCGGCCGGCATGAGCTGGTTTGATGCCCTGGGGCACAGCTTCTCGACCGTGGCGATTGGCGGCTTCTCTACCTACGATGCCAGCATCGGGCATTTTGACAGCGCGACCATTGAGCTGATCTGCGTCGCCTTCATGCTGATTTCCGCCTTGAGTTTCAGCTTGCACTTCATGGCCTGGCGGGAAAAAACCCTGAGCCACTATTTCCAGGATCCTGAAGCGCGCTTTCTGCTGCTGTTCCTGCTCGCTCTGACCGCTGTCACTGTGGTATCTCTCTGGCTAACCGGCACTTATGACACCGAACGCGGTTTACGCCACGGTATCTTCCAGGTGGTGTCAGTTGCGACAACCGCAGGCTTTGGTGTGGCTGACTTTTCTGCCTGGCCAGGGGCGCTGCCCTTTTTGCTGTTTATGGCCGCCTTTGTGGGTGGCTGCTCCGGCTCTACCGGCGGCGGCATGAAAGTCATCCGCATCATCCTGATTATCAAGCAGGGGATGCGTGAGGTGATGCGACTGATCCACCCTAATGCGGTCATTGCCGTCAAGGTCGGCAAGGTCAGCGTACCCGATGGCATTGCCCAGGCCGTCTGGGGGTTTTTCTCGGCCTACGTCATGCTGTTTTTCCTGATGCTGGTAGGCGTCATGGCCACCGGGGTAGATCAGGTCACTGCCTGGTCCACCGTTGGCTCAGCGCTTAATAACCTCGGCCCTGCGCTAGGTGAGGCCAGCGGCCACTACGGCAACCTGCCGACCCTGGCCAAGTGGATTCTGGTCCTGGCCATGCTGTTGGGTCGCCTTGAGATATTTACCATCCTGGTCCTGTTTACCCCAGCATTCTGGCGGCGTTGAGGCCAGGATAAACGCCTTGATCAACGCCTGCCGGCCTTTTACCTTTTTAATGAGAACACTCAATGAGTCTCACTGATTCCTCAAATATTGATTCAAATACCTTGCCTGCCACCAGCGGGCCACTCAAGACACTCACGGTGGGCAGCACTCAATATACCTTGCTGGGCACAGCGCATGTGTCGGCGGAAAGTGCCGAAGATGTTACCCGGCTGATCAATACCGGCGTCTTTGATGCGATAGCCATCGAGCTATGTGATGCCCGCCATCACAATATGGCGAACCCTGACGCCATGGGTGAGCAGGATCTGTTTCAGGTATTCAGGCAAGGCAAGGCGGGCATGGTCGCGGCAAGCCTGGCCCTGGGCGCTTTCCAGCAGCGTATTGCTGAACAGTCAGGCATAGAGCCGGGGGCTGAAATGCGTGCCGCCGTTGAACAGGCGCAGGGGCACGAACTGCCCCTGCTGCTGATCGACCGGGATGTGGGTATCACCCTCAAACGCATCTACCGCAACGTGCCCTGGTGGCAGCGTTTCTCGCTGTTTTCCGGTCTGCTGGGGAGCGTACTGTCACGGCAGGATGTGTCTCATGAGGATATCGAGAAACTCAAGGAAGGCGATATGCTGGAGGCCACCTTCAGTGAGTTTGCTGCCCAGTCAGAAGCCCTTTACACGCCCTTGATTCGCGAGCGCGACCGCTATATGGCGCTCCGCCTGGCCGAAGACGCGCCGCCAGGACGCTACCAGCATGTCTTGGTGGTGCTGGGGGCAGGCCATCTGAAAGGAACAGCCGAACATCTGGAATCGCCGCTTCCCGAACAGCCGTCCACTGAGCGCCAGACGCTGGAGCACTCTCCCCCGCCAGGCAAGTTCTGGAAGCTGTTGCCCTGGATGATTACCGCTCTGGTACTGACCGGTTTTGCGATCGGTTTTTCACGCAATACGGATCTCGGCTGGCAGCTGGTGCTCGAATGGTTCCTGATCAACGGCGTCTTGTCCGGCGCGGCTACCATTGCGGCCCTGGCACATCCGGTCACGGTGATCGCCACCTTTTTTGCGGCACCGCTGACCTCGCTTAACCCGACCATTGGTGCAGGCTTTGTCGCCGCCGGTGTCGAGCTTTTCATGCGCAAGCCCAAGGTGCGTGACTTTTCAACCCTGCGCCATGATGTCACCCAGCTCAAGGGCTGGTGGAAAAATCGGGTTTCCCGCACGCTGCTGGTGTTTATCATGGCCACCCTGGGCTCGGCGGCGGGCACCTGGATTGCCGGCTTTCGTATTGCAGGCACCCTGTTTGGCCAACCTGCCTAAACGGTGGCGCTACCCCTTGCGATCTAACAACCGCTGCATGGCAGCGGTTGGTTGCGCTATCTTGCGATAGTAGCGGCTCTCTGCATAGCTATCGTTAAAGACATCAAAATAATCGTCTAGCACATCAGCAGCATTCTCATCGCCACTTTGGCGCAGCAGCTCAATAGCCACTTCTGCCGTACACAGGTGCGCTTTAGAGGCTGGTTTACGGAGCCGATAGCGAGTCTCCCGTTCTGTGCGCAAGGGCAATACCGGCAGCGTATCCAAATAAGGGCTTTTGCGAAACATCCGCCGCGCTTGGCGCCAGGTGCCATCTAAAATCACAAATACCGGAATACGCGCTTGCTGCTTCACCGCGTGCACGGCATTAATATCGACCACGCGTTCTGCGTAATCAGGCTGGTCATCAGGAAATATCACAAAAGGCGCGTAGCGTGGGTCTTCAAGCAGCACTGCCAGTTCTTCATCCGGTGCGGTGCGATACCAGGTAAACACTCTGGTTTGCGTCAACACATCGCCAATTAACCGACCCGTGTTGGTGGGTTTGAAGTGCTCAATAGAGTGAGTCAACAGCCATACCTGGGCGATACTATCCGCTTTCACCTGGTAAGGGCACAGACAGTTGAGCTCAGGAAGATTACAGCCCAAGCAACGTGTGACGAAACTGCCCCGTGCCTTGAATTCACGCCGTGGCGGGCGTGGATGCCCGGTAGCGGGGTCACGTTCGCCATTCTCTGAATCAGACATTAACGCCTTCTATGTTGGCAAAAGGGGAGCATTATACGCCAGCGCGCCAGCACCCACCATTAACGCAGGCATGACGGATTGTCGTTAGCGGTCTTCAAGGCAACAGCAGGCTGCCCTGGCGCTGCCACTGATTGACCAGGGCAGGCACGCCTTCTCCCGCCGTGGTGTTGATGGCCAAGACGCCAGGCGGGCTGAGGGCATCGGCATCAGGATCAACCACGACACAGGGTGTTTCCATGGCCACGTGTTTAAGAAGCGATGCTGCCGGCATGACCGCCAACGAGGTGCCAACCACCAGTAGAAAATCAGCGTCAGCGACAATATCGCAGGCCTCAGGAAATAAGGGTACCGACTCGCCGAACCAGACGACATCCGGGCGCAGCTGGCTGCCCATATCGCACAGATCGCCGATCCGGATGCCACCTCTGGGCAGGGGATAACGCATGCGGTTATCCACCGAGGAGCGGGCATTGAGAATTTCGCCATGCAGATGCAGGACATGCCGTGAGCCTGCCCGTTCATGCAGGTCGTCGATATTCTGGGTAATCACGCTGACGTCAAACCCGGACTGCTCCAATGCAGCCAGCGCTTTATGAGCGGCATTGGGGCGCGCTTTGCGCACCTGATCACGGCGCTGGTTATAAAAATCCAACACTCGCTGCGGGTCGCGCCGCCAGGCATCCGGCGTTGCCACCTCTTCGACCGGATGGTTATCCCACAGGCCATCGCTGGCGCGAAAGGTTTTGATGCCGCTTTCAGCACTAATGCCCGAACCGGTCAATACCACCAGGTGCGGTGCTGCCATACCCACCTCATCGCTGTTATGTTGGAAACATCAATATACTAGCTGCCCCACACTGCCCGCAAAACGCTGCTTGTTACGGTAGGGGTAGACATCAATCACACGCCCGTCCCGTATGGTCTGCTGCAACCCCTGCCAATAGCCTGCATCCAGAAGTTCCGGATGCAGCTCAAGGAAGCGTTCACGCAGCCTGGGGTTGGCAAACAGGAAGGGGCCGAATTCTTCCGGAAAAATATCATTGGGACCCACCGAAAAACCGGCATCTCCGTCCAGATAGGATGACTTGGGAATATGGCGGAAGTTGCACTCGGTCAGGTAGCAGATTTCATCATAATCATAGAAGATTACCCGCTTTTGCCGGGTCACCCCGAAATTTTTCAGCAGCATGTCACCGGGAAAAATATTCGCTGCCGCCAACTGCTTGATAGCATTGCCATAGTCCTTGAGTACCACCCGCGTTTCTTCGTCGCTGCACTCCTCCAGATAGATATTCAGTGGTGTCATCATCCGTTCGGTATAGCAGTGCTTGATAATCACCTTATCCCCTTTCAGATACACCGTTGACGCACACACGTCCAACAGATGCTCCAGACACTCCGGGTCAAAGTGATCCTGTCGGGCAATGAAATTGGAGAACTCCTGGGTATCTGCCATGCGCCCCACCCGATCGTGACGTTTGACCAGACGATATTTTTCGCGCACATCCTCACGGCTCATTTCCTTGACCGGATCAAACTGGTCCTTGATGATCTTGAACACCGTTCTGGATGAGGGCAGGACAAACACGGCCATCACCATGCCGCGCACCCCGGGGGCAATAATGAACCGGTCTTCACGTTTGGCCACCTGATGATTCAGCGCGCGGAAAAACGCTGTCTTGCCGTGCTTGAAAAAACCGATCGCCGCATACAGCTCACCTTCCGGCTTATGTGGCATCAGCTGCTGAAGGTAGTTGACGAATTCACCGGGCACCGGCACATCCACCTGAAAGTAGGCACGGGTGAATGAGAAGATGATCGAGACCTCGTCGGTTTCAATCAATACCGTATCCAGGTGCAGGCGGGAATCAGCGCCCTCCTGTTCGCCGTATCCCTCGCCGTGCAACACCGGCAGCACCAGCGGCACCTGTTCGCCGCCGCCGAGAATACGCCCGACCAGATAGGCGCCCTTGTTACGATAGAAAACCGGTGTCAACAATTCAATCTGAGCGTCACCGGCGTGCAGAATTGCCCTGGGGAGATGGTTTTCCAGAAAGCGTGCTCCCAGGGCCGTATCGCTGTCCAGGTCGGCAAACGGATTATTAAAACCAGCGCCAGCCAATGCCCACCCCAGGGCACTCTGCCAATCCCCGTTAACCTCTCGACGCCGACACAGTTCAATCCCTGAATGATGCGCGGCATCTTCCCGGGAGCTATAGACAAACATCCATTCATTACGGATATGCCGGTGGTGAAAGATCGAGCAGAACAGCGAGTTGAAAAAGGTTTCTGCCAATTCGTAATCCAGTCGCTGGCTGATCAGCTGTGCGTAGTGGCTGCGTGCCTCGCGCCAGCATTCGCAGTGCGCCATGACCTCATGAGGAAAGGTACGCTGCATACGCGCCAGCGTATCCCCCACTTTTTCTTCGTAAAGGTTGATGCGCTCAGCCGACGCCTGCTGGGCTTCACGCCAGGCCGCTTCGCAAAAACGTCGATTGGCATCCCGGGTGATTTCCTGGAAACGCGCCCGGTATTCATCAAATCCGTGCAGAATGGTCGTCGCCAAACGATAGGCGGGGGATAATTTCACGGCACATCTCCTCAAGTGTTTGTTCAACGTCCCTGACAGTGGCGCTTGATGCGAAGCGAACCGGATGATGGTCAGCGCCTTACCTTAGCAATACCCGGTTGGCGTGTAACGGGGACTTTGGCTTAGACTCATGTCTTATGGGCCAGCGTTAATTACCCGCCCATTGACTGCGGGGGTCACCATGTTCAACGCCACTGATTGGAACCGTTTGCGCTACACGGCTTATGCGCCGCTCTATGATGCCGTTACCGAACGCGCACTGCGTCGCCCAAGGCGGATTTCACTGGGCCAGATAGACTGGCAGCCAGGCATGCGGGTATTGTTGATAGGCGCGGGCACCGGCCTGGACATTCCTTTTATTCCCCCGGATATGGAGGTACATGCCACGGATTTATGCCCGGCCATGGTCAAGCGCAGCCAACAGCGTGCCCAGGCCTTGCATCGCGACGTGGCCTGCCGGGTAATGGATGCCGAGGCGCTGGCCTATCCGGATGGCCATTTTGATGTGGTGATCATGCACCTGATTATCGCTGTGATGCCCGACCCGGTGCAGGGCCTGGCGGAAGCGCACCGGGTGCTCAATAATGACGGCCAGCTGGGTGTGATGGACAAGTTTCAGCCTGACGACCACCCTGCCGGCGCGCTGCGCCGCGGCTTCAACGTGGTGACATCAGCGCTGGCCACTGATATCACCCGCCAGGCGACGCCACTGTTACACAACGCCGGCTTCAGCATCCGTCACGACGAACCCGTGATGATGAACGGCCTGTTCCGCGCCCTGCTGGCCGCCAAGCAGGCACGGCCTGACGACGCTCACTGATTCAACAAGGAGACAGCTTTATGCCCTCTGCGGCCATCAAGCATTTTCGCCAGTTACCGGAAGATGAACAATCCCGGATCATTGAAATGGCCTGGGAAGACCGTACTCCCTTTGAAGCCATCGAAAGCCTGTTCGGGCTGGGCGAGCCGGACGTGATCAAGATCATGCGTCACCAGCTCAAACCCAACTCGTTCAAACTCTGGCGCCAGCGGGTCAGCGGTCGCAACACCAAACACAAGGCCTTGCGCTCGCCAGAGGTCAGCCGCGCCTACTGCCCCACCCAGTACAAGCGTTGAGAATTGTTCAGCTTGCCTCCAGTAATCCTGACGCCCATTCACGCACATCGCGGTAGCTGCGCTGCTCAAACACGCCAAAACCGTTAATGCTTCGGGCTTTGAGCGGGGTAAACACCGGCATGCTCAGGCCGCATAGAAAGTGGGCCAGCCGCTGGGCATTGGGTGGCTGGCCCAACTGGGTCGTGTGGCGTTCAATAAAAGTGGCCGCGTAGCGGTTGACATCAGCCGCGGTTAACCCAGGCAAAGGCGGCGCCTCGGGCAGCCGTGCGGGTTGGCCTTTACACACCGAACAATGGCCGCAGCGGCCCTGAGCAGTGTCGAGTGGCGCTTCAAAGGTCGTATCGCCAAAGTGCTCTGCCAGGCGCCGCGTCAGACAGGTATCAGATTCAAACAGCGCCAGCATGGCATTAAGCCGTTCGATCTCGGCGCGTTCGCGCATCAGACAGCCGTCGTACAACTGACGGGCAAGTGCCTCGATAGAAAAATCGGGCTGGCGGATGTCATAGACATCGGTCATTCGCTTGCCTTCCAGGGTCAGCCAGCCCTTATCCTGGAAGTATTCAAGGGCGGTAACCACTCGGACGCGGGAGGCGTCAATCTGGGCTGCCTGCCCGGCCTGTTGCAGGCGATCAAAATCCACGGTTCCCCAGGTGCGGGCAATTGGAATGTTATCGACCAGCAGGCGCACGAAAGCAGCGCGTTCACCGTCAAAGTAACTGATCAAGGCTTGTGGCTCGGTATGGTAACGCAGCCGGTATTCCGCCAGAAACGCAAAGCGCGGCGCAATGATGCCGTGCATTTCAAGACGCACCAAAAGCGTTTTCAGTGGCAACAAGCGAATATTGGTATCCCGCGAAAGCGTGTTCAGCAGCACTTCCCATTGGCGATCCGACGTTTGCGCCGCTGACTGTATCTCTTCCAGCAGGCGGCAAATACCGGCGTACTCAGGGGTATCGCCGTATACAAAGTTCTCCAGCACGCGCAAGCCATCACGCCCGGCGAGGGTCAGGCAGATCGCTGGCTGGCCATCGCGCCCTGCCCGGCCAATTTCCTGGCTGTAGTTTTCGATCGATTTGGGCAGATCAAAATGCACCACATTGCGAATGTTGCCTTTATCAATACCCATACCAAAGGCAATAGTGGCCACAATGCAGGGCGATTCTCCCTGCATGAACTGGTGCTGAATAGCCTCCCGGCGGGCGGAATCCAGCCCCGCATGGTAGGCCTGGGCTGCAATGCCCCGGGCACTGAGCGCGCGGGCCAGCTGCTCGGCCGTTTGCTGCAGGGTCACGTAAACAATGGTGGGCGCTTGATTAGCTGGCTGCATCTGCGGCGCTAGCCACTCAATCAGCTGCTGCTGGCGATTTTCCATGGCAGGGGTCACCCAAAGCGTCAGGTTGGGCCGGTAAAAACCGGTGGTGGTGACGTGCTCCTCGGCAATGGCGAATTTTTCGCGCATATCGGCAATGACCGCAGGCGTTGCCGTGGCGGTGAGCAGCAATACCTGGGGAATCGCAAACGCCTGTTGATAAACCGCCAGTTTAAGGTAATCCGGGCGAAAGTTATGCCCCCACTCAGATAAGCAGTGGGCTTCATCCACCACCATCAGGGAAATACGCACCTGGCGCAAAAAGTGGCGAAAACGCTCGTTTTTCAGCCGTTCTACCGAGATCATCAGAATTTTCAGCTCGCCATGCCGGGCGCGCTCCATCACATCACGCATCGTGTCGCGATCCTGAGTGGAATCAATACTGGCCGCCGCAATGCCCAGGCGTTGAAGGAAGGCGAGCTGATCCTGCATCAGCGCCAACAGTGGCGACACCACCAGGGTCAGATGCGGCAGGTGCAGCGCAGGCAATTGATAACACAGTGACTTACCCGCGCCAGTGGCAAAAATGGCCGCCGCTGAATGCCCGTTCAGAATATTCTCGACCACCGCCTGCTGGCCGCCGCGAAAGTCATCAAACCCGAATACCTTTTTCAGCGTCTGCTGCGGTGTCGTCATGTCGCTCCCCTTCCCTGTGCAGCTACTGCCTTAGAATGGCTTCTCAAGGGCAAAACGCGGCTGGGTTTGACCGTCCCTGGTCACGCTTTCGGTAAACATATCAAGCGGCCGTACCCAGAGGCCGTAATCGCCGTAGAGCGCCCGATAAACCACCAGCGACTCTTCACTTTCACTATGCTGCGCCGTTCCCAGCACTTCGTAAAGTGCACCTTTATAGTGGCGGTAGATCCCTGGAGCTGGGAGTGTCATGGTCATTTCCTCTCGTGTGAAGTGGCTTTACGGGCCAACCGCGCCAACACGCGTGAAGCGGCGACAAAGCCAAAGGTGCCTGTCAAAAAGGTAGCGGCACCAAAGCCCGAGGCGCAATCCAGCCGGGTGGCGTCTGCGTTAGACGGTTTCTGCGCGCAGACTTCGCCATCCGCGCCCGGATACATCAGCTGCTCATCCGAGTAGACACACTCCACCGCAAAGCGCCGCTTGGGGTTGCGCGAAAAACCATGGTCGCGACGCAGCCGAGAACGCACCTTGGCCAGCAGAGGGTCCTGCTCGGTGCGGGTGAGATCCGCCACCTGAATCCGCGTCGGGTCGCTTTGCCCTCCGGCCGCTCCGGTAACGGTAATCGCTATCTTGCGCCGCTTGCACCAGGCAATTAGTGCCGCCTTGGCCACGACGCTGTCAATCGCATCCACCACATGGTCGGCGCTATCGGGAATGCGTTCAGCCAGATTCGTCGGCGTGACAAAGGCACTGTCAGCGATCACCTCCATCTCCGGGGCAATCAGCCGGCAGCGCTCGGCCAGCACCTCTACCTTGGGGCGGCCAATGGTGCCATCCAGTGCATGCAGTTGGCGGTTCACATTGGAGACACACACATCATCCAGGTCAATCAGGGTCAAGCGGCCAATACCGGAACGCGCCAATGCCTCAGCGGCCCAGCTACCCACCCCACCAACGCCTACCACCACCACATGCGCCGTGCGAAAGGCCTCTGCTGCACGGCGGCCATACAAGCGCCGGATGCCACCAAAACGCAACTCATAATCCTGATCAGCCAGTTCACGCACAGGGCTTGCTTGCACCGCCATGAAAACTCCACAAAGTTAATCAACCAGCGCTATTCACACTGGAGAAATGGATGAACGGCCTTCACTGCAGGGCGGCGTCCGCACGCTATCCACCGGCAGATGTCCTGCCCAGCCGAGGTGTTCAAACAATGCCGTCATGGTGTCATCCAAGGCACAGCTGAGTTGAACGCGCTTGGACTGTTGCGGGTGATCAAACGCCAGCCAGGTGGCTGCCAGCAGCAAGCGTGGGGCCGCAAAGCGCTCGGCAAAAAAACGGTTATGGATACTCTTGCCATGTTTGGCATCACCGATGATCGGGTAGCCACGCCGGGAAAGATGACGGCGTATCTGATGGCGTCGTCCGGTCAGCGGCCGGGCTTCAATCAGCGAATAGCGGGCCACCGGATAACGATCCACCTGCACCGGCAGTTCTACGCTATCCAGGCGGCGGATATCGGTCATGGCAGGCATTGCCGGCATTTGTGCCTTGGGGCGAGTACCGTCTTCCTCACGCAGCGGATAATCCAGCCGTTCCTGCTCTGGGGCTACGCCACGCACCACCGCCAAATAGCGTTTTTCTACCTGACGTTCCGAAAAGGCAGCACTTAGACGTGCCGCAACCTCGGAGGAGAACCCAAACACCATCACACCTGAGGTCGGGCGATCCAGTCGATGCACCGGATACACCCGTCTGTTCAGTTGATTACGCAAACGCTGGAGCATAAACTCACGCTCACCACGCGCCAGTTGCGAGCGATGAACCAGAAGACCAGCCGGCTTGTGAACCGCCACCAGATCATCATCCTGGTAAAGTATTGTCAGTGGCAACATCCTTTTCTCCGCCAGCGTTCAGCTGACTATCGTTAATCCTGATAGGGGTCAGGCAATCATTGTCGCGGCTTGCGGGAAGAATGTCATCCAGCGGTCAGCGCAAATACCAGACGTAGGGATAAACAACGCATAACGGGCAGCCCATTGGCTGCCCGTTATGCTGGGTGTAAAAATTTTCTGTGCGGGTCACTCTTCGTCGGAGGCCAACTGCATATGCGTTTGCAGGTAGTTCTGGATACCTATTTTTTCAATCAGGCCAAGCTGGGTTTCGATATGGTCAATGTGGCCTTCTTCATCAGCCAGCAGGTCGCGCAGCAGATCGCGGGTGACGTAATCCTTGACGCTTTCACAGTAGGTAATAGCTTCGATGTAATCCTTGCGGCCGTCATGTTCAATCTTGAGATCGCATTCGAGCATCTCCTGAACATTTTCGCCGATGTGCAGTTTGCCCAGATCCTGTAGATTGGGAATACCTTCCAGAAAGAGAATACGTTCAATCAGCTTATCGGCATGCTGCATTTCTTCGATGGACTCATCGTACTCCCACTTGGCAAGTTCCTTGAGACCCCAGTCCTTGTACATCTTGGCATGCAGGAAGTACTGGTTGATAGCAACAAGCTCATTGCCCAGGGCAATATTGAGATGCTGAATAACTTTCGGATCACCTTTCATGATGTCACCTTGGTTGATGTCAGTGTGCTTTGAGACAGAAGAATCTAATAAAGAGTATAGCTCATGAGCAGCAAACTCCCAACGTCCTGCACGGTAAAACCTGACGGTTAAAGCACAATAAAATCAGACCACTGGACATCAGACTGCGTAAGAAAGCCCCATGTTTGCTTCGCAGCGCGCTTCCTGTACCGCATCACGCGTCACGGATTTGCCAACACAGGCGCACTTGCCGCACTGAGTGGCGCACCCCGTGGCTTCGCGCACTTCACGCCAACTGCGCGCTCCGTCGCTGACATGCTGGCGGATCTGATGGTCGGTTACTCCTTTGCAGACACAAACATACATGGCAACACCTCATGAAAGTCATGAGGTAAATGTAAATGATTCGCATATATTTTTGCAAGTAGTTTCTTATCACTTTTATTGGCTATTGCTTGGCCCTTTGCTTTCTGGAGGCTGGCTTGGGCTGAACCACCGTCCGGGTGCCAGAGACAATATCCGGCCAACTGCGTCTTTCGCCATCAAACAGAACCCACCAGTAACCTAGCCCGAAAACGGCCAACGAGACCCAGGCGGTGAGGCAGCGCACCGCACTCTGCCGCCAGGTAATCGAATACCCCTGCGGGGTTTGTACCCGTAATCGCCAGGCCTGCATGCCGAGCGTCATGCCACCCCGAGTCCAGGAGTAGGCAAAGAAAAAAAATGCAGACAACACCAGCAAAAGGCGCAGCGTGACGACCGAGAACAGTGTTGCCCCGACCTCATCGGCGCTTTGCCCCAACACATAGCGGAACAGCGCAACATGTGCCACCGTTACCGCAATCCAGATGGCAACAATCAGAAAGCCATCATAGACCATCGCCCCCAGCCGTCGCCCCAGGGTGGCAGGCCATACGTTATCCAGTTGATCAAAACGTCGTTGCATGATGCCTCTCTTGTCCATCAGTTTTGAGCGCTAACCATTGCGGCGCAGAAAATGGATACCTACCAACGCACAGGCCAGGGTTGGTACCAGCACCGCCCAGACCGGTGAAAAACCAAACAGTGTCGACGCAGGTGCCAGCAGATCCTGGGTATACTTGAACAGCAAACCGGTAATCACCCCGTAGAACACCCGGGTGCCCGCCGCCACGCTGCGCAAAGGGCCGAACACAAAGGAAGCCGCAATCAGCACCAGTGACCCCATGGTCAGCGGCATCAGCATCTTTTGCCAGAAATGCAGCAAGGGTTCGTCCGCCTGCTGACCCTGGGCGCGCAGAAAGCCTGCATAGGCATAAAGCTCACTGGGTGCCTGGCTATCAATATCGCGCAGCAAACGCTCCAGCTGCACAGGCGTCAGGTTGGTTTCCCACCGCCGGGTAGCATGCTGTTCGGCTTCGGTGTGCTCCTCATAAAGCCGGGTAGTAGCGACATTTTCCAACTGCCACTGATTGTCTTCCCAGCGCGCCCGCTGGGCATAGGAAACTTCCACCAGTTGACGCTCATCAAATCGATAGCGGGTAAGATCCAGCACAACATTATCAGCGCGGATGGCGCCAAACCGGTAGATGCTGTCATTCTCGATCTGCCAGCCGCTGCGGCTGGTCAGGACGGCGCCAGACCCCTGGCGTTTTTCCAGTTTCCAGGCTTCGGCAAACTGCTCGGTACGCGGGCTGATGTACTCTGCCACCAGCAGCACCACCACAATCACCAGTAGCACCGGTTTCATGACCCCCCAGACAATGCGAGCCAGCGAGCGCCCTGCTGCGCGCATGACGGTCAACTCGTTGCTGGAGGCCATACTGCCGAGGCCAATGAGGGCACCGATCAATACCGCCACCGGCGCATACTGGTAAAACCGCCAGGGAACGCGCAATAACAGATATGCCAACACATCCAGGGCGGTATAGCCCTGCTGCACATCGCCAAGGTCATCAATATAGGCAATGGTGATATCCAGTCCCAGGAGTACAACCTGAACGACTATTATGGCGGCAAGCACATTACGGGCAATGTAACGGTCCAGCTGATCCAGCAGCATTAGCGCATCCCCTTGCGTTGTGAATGCCACAGTAACATCAGCCCCAGCCCCAGGAATAACCCGTGAACCGGCCAAACGCCCAGCGATGACGACCAGCTACCGCTGCCGATCATGTCAACGGCCGCCAACAGCAGACTAAGATAGGCCACGTACAGAAAAACCGCGGGCAGGAGTTTGGCAAAGCGCCCCTGACGCGGATTGACCCGGGATAACGGCTGAGCCATCAGGGCCAGAACAAAGACCATCAACGGCAACCCCGCTCGCCACTGCCACTGAGCCTGGGCGCGAGGATCAGGGTTGGCCAGCAAAGCAGGCGTGGTAGCATATTCCAGCGCGTCGACTTCTTCTACGCGACCGCTGGCACCCAGCCTCAAGGTGTAGCGTTCAAAGACAAGTTTTTCTGCCTCAAAGCGGCCAGGCGTTACGCCGTATCGCTCGCCGTTTTCCAGCACCAGGAAGCGGCTGCCCGTATCATCACGCAATTCCTGATAGCCGCGGGCAGCTCGGGTAACGTAATGATGTTCGCCTTCAGCCGTGTTGCCTATCTCATTGACAAAAACATTTTCCATCTCGGTGCCATCACTGGAAAAACCGCTGATGTAGGCGGTACGCCCCTGGCCAAACTCCTGAAAGCGACCGGGTGCCAGGATGGATACATCCAGACGGCTGCGCTGCTCTTCCAGCAGGGTTTCAGTATTGAAAGCACCCAGCGGGGTCAACCACAGGCTGCATACGCCCACCATTACGGCCACCACTAGCGCAGGCAGCAGCGTTACCTTCAGCAAGCGCGTCGGGCTGACACCACAGGCCACCATGACGGTAATCTCGCTGTTCATGTACAGCTGGCCATAGGCAAGCAGAATGCCCAGAAAAAAGGCCAGCGGCAGAATCAGCTCCATAAACCCTGGCAGGTGAAAAAGCATCAGGCTACCCAGAATAGTTAACGGAATATCACCTTCTGCAGCGCTGGAAAAATAGCGGATAAACCGGCTACCCATGATCACCAGCAGCAATATACCCGCCACTGCGGTCATGGTTAGCAGCACTTCGCGGGTTAAATAGCGAAATAAAATCAACGCACTCTCCGGCCAATCGTGCAGGATGCCATGCAATGCGCCCAAGGCTTGGGTACACTTGTTTCAGAGGGCACAATAACAGCTCACTTTTGGGGCATTATCCCGAATCCTGCGATGCTTGTCTTGTTGGAGACGTCATGGAATTTTCCGTTCATACAGCCAACCCGGCGAAAGCCGAAACGGCTTGTCTTGCTGTACCGGTATTTAACGATAGTGAACTCCTTCCTGCGGTTGCGAAACTTGATGACGCCAGCGAGCGACTGATCAGTCAGCTGGTTGAAAGTGGCGACTTCGACGCGGCAGTTGGCAATACCCTGATGTTGCCGTTTGCTCCCGGGCTTGGCACTGAACGCTTGCTGCTGGTGGGGTTGGGCGCACGTGAAAAATGCAAGGATGCCGCCTTCCTGAAGGCCCTTGACGCCGCCGCCAGCGCGCTTATCAAGCTCCCTATCGATGAAGCTTGCCTGGCATTTACCGATGTGCCGCTGGAAGATCGCGACTCGGCATGGAAAGCGCGCAAGGTCATGGAAGCCGGAGAGCGTGCGCTCTACCGCTTTGATACCTTCAAGTCACAACCTTTACCGCGAGCCTCCCTGCAGCGCTTTACCCTGCTGCTCAGCGAGAGCGATGAAGCCGAGCAGGCCCGGGAAGGTGCCCATATCGGGGTGGCGGTCGGCCAGGGCATCAATGCCGCCCGCACGCTGGGCAACCTGCCAGGTAATATTTGCACGCCGCGCTATCTGGCGGAGCAGGCCGAAAAGTTGGCCGCCGGTTCCGAAGGCCGACTGACCACCGAGATTCTCGATGAAGACGCGCTTGAAACGCTCGGCGCCCATTCGTTACTGTCAGTCGGCCATGGCAGCCGCGAACCTTCCCGCCTGATTGTAATGCGTTATCAGGGTGCAGAAGATACCACTGAGGCTCCCCATGTACTGGTCGGCAAGGGTATCACCTTCGACACCGGCGGTATTTCGCTCAAGCCCGGCGAGGCCATGGATGAAATGAAGTTCGATATGTGCGGCGCGGCCAGCGTGTTTGGCACCGTTAACGCCGTTCTGGCCATCAAGCCCAGGCTCAACCTGGTATTTATTGTAGCGGCGGCGGAAAACATGCCCGACGGCGCGGCCACCAAGCCGGGAGATATCATCCACACCTTAAAGGGCTTGACGGTTGAAGTTCTCAACACCGATGCCGAGGGCCGGCTGGTGCTGTGCGATGCGCTCACCTACGCGGAGCGCTTTGAACCTGCCAGCGTGGTGGATATCGCCACCCTGACCGGCGCCTGCATCATCGG
>NZ_VMQS01000103.1 GCF_007625055.1 Halomonas sp. | reverse complement strand
AAGGAGCGATCATGAGCCAGCCCCGTGATGCGTCAACATCCCCTTTGGGTGACCCGAACCATGCCATTGATCTTGCCCTGTTTGGTGCACTGGGCGATCTGGCGTTACGCAAGCTGTTTCCGGCACTTTACCACCTTGATCGTGAAGGCCTGATGCCGGAAAGCACGCGCATCATGGGGTTGGCGCGACAGGAGCATGATGAGACCTCGTTCCGTCAGGAGGTTGAAGCGGCTCTTCTTAAACGCCTGAAAACCGATGAGCAGGACAAGGTCAGCCTCAAGCGTTTTCTTGGCCGTCTGGATTATCGTCAGCTGGATTTTACCTCTGCCAAAGGTTTTGAAACCATCAAGGCCTGGCGGGAAGGGGCGCCGCGGCCCATGGTGGTTTACTTGTCAGTCGGCGCCAAGATTTACGGCGATATCTGCCATAACCTGCAGGCCAGCGGCAGCCTGGACGATGAAACCCGGGTGATTGTCGAAAAGCCGATTGGCGCTGACCTGATTTCTTCTCAGCAGATCAATGATGCGATTGGTGCCGTGTTTCCGGAGTCGCGTATCTACCGCATCGACCACTACCTGGGCAAGGAAACGGTGCAGAACCTGATTGCCCTGCGTTTTGCCAACCCGCTGTTCGGTACCCAATGGAATCAGAACCATATTTCCCATGTGGAAATCACGGTCGCGGAAAAAGTTGGTATAGAAGGGCGCTGGGGCTACTTTGATGACGCCGGTCAGCTGCGTGATATGGTGCAGAACCATCTCCTGCAGTTGCTTTGCCTGATCGCCATGGACCCGCCTTCCAATCTTGACGCTGATGCCATCCGTGATGAAAAGGTCAAGGTGCTCAAGGCACTCAAGCCGTTTACCGGCGATGCCCTGGGTCGTGATGTGGTGCGCGGCCAGTACATTGCCGGTACCACGGATGGCCAGCCGGTGCCCGGCTATCTTGAGGAAGAGGATGCCAATACCCAGAGCCAGACGGAAACCTTCGTGGCCATGAAAACCGAAGTGTCCAACTGGCGCTGGGCGGGGGTGCCTTTCTATCTGCGCACTGGCAAGCGGATGCCGGAAAAGCTTTCCCAGATCGTGATTCACTTCCGCCAGCAGCCCCACTATATCTTTGACCCGGATCAGCGTGGCATTGCTGCCAACAAGCTGATCATCCGTCTGCAGCCGGAAGAAGGTATTGCCCTGCAGGTATTGACCAAGGATAGCGGCCTGCATAAAGGCATGCGTTTGCGTCCTGGCCCTTTGCATCTGGATTTTAACAGCGCCTTTCCCAAGTCGCGTATTCCGGATGCCTATGAACGCCTGCTGCTGGAAGTGATGAAAGGGCAGCAGTACCTGTTTGTGCGACGCGATGAGGTGGAATATGCCTGGCGCTGGTGCGACCAGTTGATTGAAGGCTGGCAGAACCGTGATACCCCACCGCGTCGCTATCCTGCCGGGTCATGGGGGCCAGTAGCCTCCATTGCCATGATTACCCAGGATGGCCGCAGCTGGTACGAGGATTATTGACATGAGCGAAGCACGTAAGCACCTGGCCACTCAGCTGGCTGAAGCCGTGGCAGAAGCGCTTTGCAGCGATCTGAAGCAGCGCGAACGCGTACTTCTGGTGGTGTCTGGTGGCTCAACGCCGGTGCCTTTTTTTCAGGCCCTGGCCGCCAAGCCGCTGGCCTGGGAGCGTATTGACATCACCCTGGCGGATGAGCGCTGGGTGGATGCGCAAAGCGACGACAGCAATGCCCGACTGGTGCGCCAGCACCTGTTGCAAGGGCCCGCCAGTGCCGCGCACTTTTTACCCTTGACCACCTCGGCAGACACCCCGGAACAGGGCGTTGCAGAAGTGTCCGCTCAAGCCGCTCGCCTGGCCTGGCCGGCCAGTGTGGTGATTCTGGGCATGGGCGGTGATGGTCATACCGCCTCGCTGTTTCCCGATAGCCTGGAGCTGGATCTGGCGCTGACTACTGAAGAGCCTCTGGTCGCGGTGCGGACGCCCAGCCAGCCTCAACCGCGTATTACCTTTTCAGCCGGGCAGCTGCATCAGGCGCAGCGCCATTTCCTGCACATCAGCGGTGACGATAAACGCAATGTGCTGGCCCAGGCCATGCAGGGCGACGATGTACGCCAATTGCCTATTCGCGCTTTTCTGGCCAGCCCGTTGGCCATTTACTGGGCCCCTTGATGGCGAGCCACAAAATTTCAGGAGTAAGACCCATGACAATCGATAAGCAGCTTCCCTCAACCCGCACCGCCGAGCTGGACAGCATCTGCCTGAAGGCGGAAGTGATCCCGGTGTTGACCATTGATCGCCTGGAAGACGCCGTTCCCTTGGGCCGAGCGCTGGTGGAAGGAGGCTTGCCGGTGCTGGAAGTCACTCTGCGCACCGACTGTGCCCTGGAAGCCGTCAAGCGCATGCGCGAGGCACTGCCCAGTGCCAGCATTGGGGTGGGCACGGTACTGACACCTGCCCAGTACCGTCAGGCCGAGCAGGTTGAAGCCGATTTTGTGGTCACCCCCGGGGCTACCGAAGCGCTCTACCGCTACGGGGTGGAAAGCCCGGTACCCATGTTGCCGGGTGTATCGACAATTTCCGAGTTGATGACCGGCTGGCAGTATGGCTACCGCCGCTTCAAGTTCTTCCCGGCAGAATCCAGCGGAGGCGCCAAAGCGTTGAAAGCGTTCGGTGCACCGATTCCTGGCGCGCATTTTTGCCCCACGGGCGGTATCACCGTCGACAATGCGGCCGATTATCTCAACCTGCCCAATGTCATGTGCGTGGGGGGGTCATGGTTGACGCCCAAGGCGTTGATTGACGCGGAAGACTGGGACGGCATTCGCGAGCTGGCGCGTCAGGCGGCTGAGCGCTTCCACCACTGACAATCCACCAAGCCCTATATTCAGCCAACCCTATGTTCAGTAGGGTTGGCTGTTGTCATCGCAACGCGGGGGAGCGGTCAGTCAATATCCTCGGCGGTGGGCAGGGCCGCATAGGCGCCTGGGCGGGTGACGGCAAAGGCACCGCAGCGGCAGGCAACTTCCACTGCCTGGGCAAGAAAGGCGCTGTCCTGGTGCCAGTTGTCATCAATACCGTGGCGGGATAGTTCCGCCAGCAGGCCACCAATAAAGGCATCGCCGCCAGCGGTGGTATCCACCGCCGTTACCTGGGGTGGCGTGACGGTGTGATCCAGGCCAATGCCTTT
>NZ_VMQS01000102.1 GCF_007625055.1 Halomonas sp. | reverse complement strand
CACCGAACGGAATCTCCCGCAGCGCCGCCCACACCTGGTGCTGAAAAGCCGTACCTTCCGCGGCCAAAGGCACATCAAACGTCTGCCGCCGGCCCTGAAAATACGCCTCCAACTGCGCCCGGCAGCGTTCAAGCAGCGGGTGAGATACACCTGCATCAACCGCCGAGGCTTGCTGATTCAAGTCAATCGACGTGATGCCCCCATCATGGCCCTCAAGACGAATGACACCGAAGGGCGCAGGGGCAGTGAAGCTAAGAAAATATAACCTTCTAGTCGTCATACGATGCCTCGAATAAAGGGCTGACGAACATGCTTGATTTAAGATATCGGTTTAGCCAGTATTAGCTAAGTATGTTCAGAGGAGATTATGTAATGCAAGTCAATATGCACGAAGCCAAATCACAGCTCTCTAAACTCGGCGAAAAAGCCTGGGAAGGTGAGTCCGTCGTTATTGCCAAAGCGGGCAAGCCCTACCTTGACCTGGTTCCGCATAATGCTGCCAAGGTTCAGCGTAAACCGGGAAGGTTAAAGGGACAAATTAAGATAGCTGATGATTTTGATACCACTCCTGATGATCTTCTATGTGCGTTTGAAGGTGACTTGTGAGACGGCTGCTGCTTGATACGCATGTCCTGCTCTGGTGGCTTGGGGGTGATTCAAGGCTTGGCCCACAAGCAGTGGCAGTTATTGCTGACCCACAAAATGAGGTATACATTAGCGCTGCCAGCACCTGGGAAATATCCATCAAAGTCGCTGTTGGTAAGCTGCAGGCACCTGACAACATGAGCTCCATAATTGACGAGGAAGGCTTCAGTCCGCTGCCGATCTCACCATACCATGGTGATCAGGCCGGCCAGTTACCTGAATATCATAAAGACCCTTTTGACCGTATGCTGGTAGCTCAAGCCCAGGCCGAAGGGCTGATATTGATGACTCAGGACCAAGCTGTCATGCAATATCCCGTACGCACAATCGCGGCAGATCAATAGAAAATTTAAAATTTACCTACCCACTGGCACCGAGAAAGAAATTTGCTATCTTCTCGCGAGTTATGCACGTTTTTTTCAGGAGCCATTGATGACCCAGACAGTCTCTTCTTCCAAGCCTGCACCCGTGCTGCCGGATACCATGGCCGCCATGGTGCTGACCGGCCACGGTGATATCGACAAGCTGGAATATCGCCAGGATGTACCGGTGCCGAGACCCAAGGCGGGGGAAGTACTGGTGCAGGTCACCGCCACGGCCAAGAACAACACCGACCGCAAGGCCCGCGAAGGGCTTTATCCGACCAAGGACAAAGGCGATGTCACCTCCTTTGCCATGGGCGGCGAGACGACATTTACCTTTCCGCGCATTCAGGGCGCCGATATTGCCGGGCGCATTGCCGCGGTAGGAGAGGGCGTTGATGCCAGCCGGATAGGCGAACGCGGCCTGCTGGATTTCAACCTCTACGCGGATGCCCGCCGGGATATCAACCTGACACCGGATTACTACGGCCACGGTGCCGACGGCGGCTATGCCGAATACGTCGCCGTGCCGGCGGATCAGTTCCATCATATACCCAACCCGGAACTCGCCGATGCGGAGCTGGCCAGTATGGGCATGTGCTCCTACCAGACGGCGTATCACATGATGACCTCGGCCAATGTGAGCCGTGGGGAACGGGTGCTGGTCACGGGTGCCAGCGGCGGGGTGGGCACGGCACTGATTCAGCTATGCCGTATCGTTGGCGCTATTCCCTACGCGGTCAGCCAGCGGGATAAGGCCGATGCGCTCAAGGCCATGGGCGCCGAGGACGTCATCGACCGCGGCGACCTGCCCACCTTTGTCGAGCGCGTGCTGGCCGCCACCGGCGGCACGCCGATGGATGCGGTGATGGATCTGGTCGGCGGTGAGATGACCCACCTTTTCATCGACACCATGATCAATGACATGCAGGCGCGGCACAGCTACCCACGGCTGTCGATTGCTGGCGCCAGCGGCGGCAATCTCAGCGAAATAATGTGGACGCGGATCTACCTGTATCAGGTGCAGATCTTCGGCGTCTCCCACGGCACCCGCGAAGAAGCCGAGCAGCTGATGGCCTGGATCCGCAGCGGCGACCTCAAGCCCGTGCTGCATGCGGCTTTCAAACTTTCCGAGCTGCACGACGCCGAGCGCTATTTCGTCAACCGCGGCAGCAACTACCTGGGCAAGATCGTCATCGTCCCCGACAGCCAGTGGCACACCCACGGCGCCCCCTTCAGCCTGAACGGCTGAGCCTGGAGAACAGCATGAAAACACGTCACAGCATCCAGCTCATGGATACCCATGCGGGTGGGGATGTCAGCCGTATCGTTACCGGCGGGATTGACTCGCTCCCCGGCAAGACAGTCCGCGAGCAGATGGAATACCTGCGCGACAACGCCGATGGCCTGCGCGAACTGCTACTGTTTGAACCCTACGGCATTCCCGAAATGTCGGTGGACCTGATTGTGCCCGCCACCGACCCCCAGGCCGCCGCGGGCTATATCATCATGGAAGTGATGGGCTACCCCATCTACTCAGGCTCCAACACCCTGTGTACCGCCACGGCCGTCTTGGAAGCCGGCCTGGTTGAAAAGCGTGAAGGCGTGCAGCATTTCAAGCTGGAAGCCCCGGCCGGCCTGGTCAACATCGAAGCCAGCGTCAAGGACGGCGTTGTGGAAGCGGTGACCTGCGAGGGCCTGCCCAGCTATATCGATACCTACCGCGCCTCCATCCAGGTACCGGGTATCGGGGAGGTCACCTATTCCGTGGCCTACAGCGGCGGCTTCTATGCGCTGGTGGACGCCGAGCAGCTCGGCTTCAAGCTGGTGCGTGAAGAAGAGCACGCCCTGGCGGAATCTGCCTACAAGATTGTCGAAGCCATCAAGGCGGAGCGCGGCTTTTCCCACTACACCCTGGGCGATGTCGGGCCGCTGCCGTTTCTGCACTTTATGGGGCCGGAAGAGCAGGTGGCCGAGGGCTATACCCGCTCGCGTTCCACCACCTATGTACACCCGGGCGTTATCTGCCGCAGCACCACCGGCACCGGCACCTCAGCGCGGCTGGCGCTGATGAACCATGAAGGGCGGCTGAATATCGGCGACAAGCTGGAAACCGTCTCGCTGCGTGAAACCGGCTTTATCGGCACCGCCACCGGCCGGCACCAGCAAGGCGCGTACCAGGTAGTCGAAAACACCATCACCGGGCGCAGCTATGTACTGGCCCACTCGGACATCGTCATCAACTGCGACGACCCCATGGTCAACTGCGGCAAACTCCACCACATCCTCACTGATCGTTAGA
>NZ_VMQS01000045.1:16521-20144 GCF_007625055.1 Halomonas sp. | reverse complement strand
AGCAGGAAGGTTCTGAGGGTGACCTTGGAACCCTCGCCCAAAGCGCGAAGCGCGGTGGGCGGGGAGTGTCAGGCGCAGCGTAGTCTAGCGCTAAACCGAGCGCCGCTGAACAGCGGGCTATGGCTAACACTCAGTGATCCGCCCATGGCTTCCATCAGGGAGCGGCTGATGGCCAGCCCCAACCCCAGGCCCTCTGACCGCGTAGAGTGAAAGGCGGTAAACACTTCGGCCTGCTGCTCGTCCGGCACCCCCGGCCCCTGGTCATCCACATGGACGCTCAGCGCGTGTCGGGCAGCGGCTTCAACGCTGAGCTGCACCCGCTGTGCGCCGGGATGCTGGCGGCTGGCCTCCAGCGCATTCAATAAAAGATTGACGAATACCTGCTCCAGCGCCACCGGGTCGGCCATGACGACCACATCGCCGCCAGAACCGTGTACCTGAATGTCCAGCCCGGCTTGCTGGTAGCGCCATTCGCACAGCTGTCGGGCGGCTTCTATCACGCCGGCAAGCGGGACACGGCGAGACTGGGTGCCTCCGGTGCGGATAAAGCGTCGGATATGGCGCAGACGTTCAGCCAGGCGCTGAACCTGGTGATCAATCTGGGTGAGCGGATGGGCCAGTGCCTGAGCGGGCAGCTCAGGGTTTGCCTGCAGGGTGAGCAGGGCGCCGTTGGCATAATTGGCGATGGCACCCAGCGGCTGGTTGAGCTCGTGGGCAATGTTGGAGGTCAGCTCGCCCAGCGTCGCCCGCCGGTTGGCATGGGCTATCTGCTCCTGATGTCGGCGGGCCTGTTCTTCGGCGTGCTTGCGTAGCCGGATATCGTGATTCAGCAGCGAATGATGGCCGGGTTCAGCGCCCGGGCCGCGATGGGCCTGGACAACGCTGAGCACCGGTATCAGTTCATCAAGGCGATGCATTTCCAGTTCGCCGCTCCATGAGCCATAGCGGGCCACGGCGGGAAACACCACCTCGTCGAGCAGGCTCAGCGAGGCATCGCTGTAAACCTTGCTCAGCGGCGTGGGCTGGCCGGCGCGGGGCAGGCTAAAGCGTCGTCTTGCCGCTTCATTGGCGCTGAAAATCGACCCATCCTCCGCCACAAAGAGCACGTAATCAGAGGTGGATTCCACTACCTGGGCCAGGCGTTCGCGATGGGCTTCCACCTGAATACGCCGCCCTACATCCCGGGAGACGCAGAGAATATCGATCAGTTCGCCCGTCGCAGGGTCGCGACGGGTACGGCTGGTGGTTTCAAACCAGACGTAATGGCCGCTCTTGGCGCGAAAGCGATAGGTCTGCTGGTAGAAGCCGGCGTGGTAATACACCCGCGGTGACTTGTTCAACAGATCACTCAGGTCCGCGGGATGGAACAGCTGATAGGCGGAGACGCCGATCAGTTCCTGCGGCTCATAGCCCAGCAGCTCCCGCGCGGCATTGGACGCGTACAGGAAGGTGCCATCCCGGGCATGCCGGGAGATCAGGTCCGTGGTGCTCTCTGCCAGCCATTGATAGTGCTGCTTGTCTTCCTGCAATTGCTGGTTGTGTGCTTCAAGCTCGGCTATTCGGGCGGTGAGCCTCTGTTCGGTGGCCTTATCCATAGTGTCTAGCTCGCAGGGTCGAGAACCCCACCCAGAGAGGCATTGCGCCGGAACCAGCCGGCGATACTGGTTCTGGGTCGGCGGGTGGGCAGCACTTCATGAGGAATGGTTTCTGACAGGAAGCAGGCAAAGGTGCCTGCCTGTGGCACTACGCGGGCGACTTCCTGGTCAGTAGCCTCCGGGTGATAGATGACCATTTCCCCGCCGCCGTCTGCGGGCCAGTCAGGGTTCAGGTAACCCACGGTGGAGATGACCCGGTTGGCGCGGCCGCGAAAGCTGTCCAGGTGGCGCTGGTAGAAGGCGCCCGGGGGGTAGTGGGCAAAGTGCGCCTCATATTCGAACAGGCCGAGAAACAGCGCCTGATTAAGCGACTCCTGCAGCTCGGCCATGCTGGCCAGGTAGATGCGCTGGGCCTGGCTTTCACGGTCCAGCCAGTGAATGGCGTCACCACGGATATCCTTGCGCAGGTGATGGTGTGTGCCGCGCCCGATACCCGCTGCTTCGAGACCATCATGGTCAGCCAGGTGACAGATTTCGGCATATAGCTGCTGGCACAGACCAGGGTCCAATACCTCGCTGTCTGCAAACCAGCCCTGTTCCACCAGGGCATCCACAATGCGGTTGATGGTCGTGGGGTCAAGCAGGGGCGCTGCCAATAAAGAGGGTGACATCATGGTCAAGAGCCAGTTATCCGTCAAATACTGCGTTATAGCATGAATTGGCGCGATACCGGGTATTAATCCGTCAAAGATGGTCAGCGGCTGTAGATGCCGCGAACCGGGTGGCGGCGTAGCAAACCGCCGGGTTTTTCATACAGGCTGATGGGCATATCAAATCCCTTTGCCAGCAGTTCCACCAGCATCATGGCAGACAGCCCCCAGATCACAAAACCGTCAACGTGGTAGCTTGGCACGTAGTGGGCAACGCCATCAACGGTGATCACATCGGTGTGGGTGCGGCGGTCGTCCAGAAAGTGCTGCACGGGAACCTCGAAAATGGCATCCAGCTCGCTGGGGTCTGCCCTGAGCGGCAGGTCGGGGGGAATCAGCCCTACCCAGGGGGTGACCTGGATACCATGCAGGGAAATGACATCGGAAAGTCGCCCCAGCGGCTGAACCTGATGAGGCCGCAGCGATATTTCTTCCTCGGCCTCGCGCAGAGCGGTAGCGTAGAGGTCCGGGTCCTGCGGCTCCTGCTTGCCTCCGGGAAACGCCACCTGACCGCTGTGGGTGGCCATATGGCTGGCACGTCGTGTGAGCAGCAGGGTAGGCTGTGGCCGATCAACAATGGGTAGCAGTACGGCAGCTCTGGGGAGGTTCATATCCTTCAAGCGTTGAGGGCGGTGCTGTTGCAGCCGTTGGCTGAGTTTCTCTAACATGAGGTTTCCCGAGTCTTTGTTGTCTTTTACCCAGCAGCGAGCGTTGTCGTCAAGTGGCGCCATGCGTTGCCCTCAAGCGAGAGTGCCAATGAATTTCTGTAGTCAATGTGGTGAAAAAGTCCGTTTTGCCATTCCGGAAAGTGATGATCGCCCGCGCCACCTGTGCGATGTCTGCGGCACCATTCATTATGAGAATCCGCGCATTGTAGCAGGCACCCTGCCGGTCAGCGGTTCTCAGGTGTTGCTGTGCAAACGTGCCATCGCGCCACGCAAAGGCTATTGGACACTGCCCGCCGGGTATATGGAAAACGCCGAAAGCACTGCCCAGGCTGCTGCGCGAGAGACCTGGGAAGAGGCCTGTGCCGAAGTGGCCATGGCCAACCTGTATACGCTGATCGACCTTCCGCATATCAACCAGGTATATATGATTTTCAAGGCTGACCTGGTGGGGGGCTTTGCAGCTGGCCCCGAAAGCGAGGAAGTGGCGCTTTTTGAAGAAGATGAAATCCCCTGGGACGCGCTGGCATTCCCGACCATCGAGCATACCCTGCGCCACTTCTATGCCGATCGCCATAAAGGTCTTTTTCCGCTGCATACCGGTGTGATTACCCCGGAAGATCGCGAGCGCTACTTCGGCAGTGCCTGATGGC
>NZ_VMQS01000045.1:0-16421 GCF_007625055.1 Halomonas sp. | reverse complement strand
ACCGGTGTGATTACCCCGGAAGATCGCGAGCGCTACTTCGGCAGTGCCTGATGGCTAAAGATCGGCCAGCCGCCAGACATCATAGGCAGGGGTTTCATAGGGGTGTGCCAGTTTAAGGGCGGCAATGGCCGATTCGATCAGCTCATCGTGACATACCAGCTCGATCCTGAGCTCTTCCACCTGAGTGAGCTGGTTGACGTTACCGATATGCGGCTGGGCACCGGCCAGAGGGCGAAACTGCCCGGTGCCCGGGGTGGTAAAACAGCAGGCTTCATAGTCACCGATGCGGCCGGCACCGGTGGAAAAGACGGCTTCCTTGACGCCCTCGGCGTCTTCAGCGGGAACAAAAAAAGCCAGTTTATACATGGTCAGCTCCATTTATGGTTTCAAGCGTTGCAGCATTGATTGCCACCAGGGGCGTCGTGCGCCTGGAACGGATGTTTCCAGAAACTGACGGATCGGCTCGACCTGGGAAGGCACATTGAGCATGGGGGCGTGGCCACAGCCTGGGGCTTCAAGAAAATGCATCCGGGGCTGTTGACGGCGCATGTCATCCACCGTGGCCCGGCTGAGCAGCGGGGAATCCTCGCCTCTGACCAGCATCAGCGGGCAGCGGATCTTTTGCCAATCGGCCCAGGTATCCCTTGGGGTGTCGTGAATAAACTGCTCGGCAATACGTGGGTCGTAATGAAAGCTCCAGGCACCGTCGGGCAGGCGGCGGGCACTGGCGTGTGCCATGCTTAACCACTCCTGTTCCCGGGTGATGCCAAACCCCTGGTAGTTTGCCTGGAGCGCGTTGCGCAGTTGTGTAAACGTGGTGAAGCGTTTGAGGGTGCTGAAGTAGGTGGCCATCTGGGTCAGCGCCTCGGGTTCCAGGGCAGGGCCGACATCGTTGAGGACCAGGCAGCGAATGCGTGACGCCGTGTCATCATCGGCGGCCAGCAGCATGCCCAGCAGCCCGCCCATGGAGGTGCCGATCCAGGGAGTACTTTCCAGCTCAAAGTGATCCATCACCTGGGTGGCAACGGTCATGTAGTGACTGTAAAGGTAGTCTTTGGCAGGATAAAGCGACCATCCTGAAAGCCCCCGGCCAGGGGTGTCGGGTGCCAGCACCCGCCATTGCGGGCCTAGCTGGCGGGCCAGTTGCTCAAAATCACCGCCGTGACGTGCCAGCCCATGCCAAGCAATAAGGCTATGCGGGGCGTCTGGATTCCAGATGCGTACAACGACGTCAAGCGAGCCGACTTTCAGGCATTTCATGGCATCCATGGCGCACTCTCGCAGCAGGTGTTAAACAACAGGTTCCGTTAAGGATATGACAAAATGTGTGGAAAACCACGCCGCCACAGCGCCATGGTAATGCAGATGCGTTAATGTATGTATCATCGAACTCTGTTGATACGCTTGCATTGCCTAACCCAGTTACACCATCGCCACTCCTTATGAAGGATTATACCGAGGACGTTAACATGCCAAGATCTTTCGCCCACACCCCGTCATTACCGCGCCATCGTTGGCTCCAGCGTGCGCTTTTACCCTCGCTGGTCGCCGCTGCCTGGGGGACGCCCGCATGGTCAGCGGATCTCTTGACGATTACTCAGGATGCACTGAACAACAATGCGGCGTTATCTTCCGAGCGCCTGGTGACACGGAGCACCGAAGCGGCCCGCGATGCGACTGAAGGCGAGTTGAAGCCTCAGGTAAGTGTCAGCGGCAGCCTGTCGCACAACCGTGAGTTTGAAAGTCAGAGTACACCTTTACCCACGTCTGGCGGCGGCGATAACGTCAACAGTGTGGGGCTCTCACTGGAAGCTACCCAGGCGCTGTTTGATGCACTGAAGCGCCGCCAGGTTGATCAGGCTGATCGCCAGATTGATCAGCAGCTTTTTCAGCTGGCCGCGACCGAACAGCAGCTGCTGATTGATGTGGCTTCCGCCTACTTTGAAATTCTGCGTGCCTATGAAGTGCTGGATGCCCGGCGTGCCCAGGAGCGGGCCATCGGCCGTCAGCTGGAACAGGCCAGGGAGCAGTTTGAAGTGGGCCTGATTGCGATTACTGAAGTGGAGGAAGCCAAGGCGGCGTTTGACCAGGCGCGTGCCGTACGGATTGCCGCCGACAGTGATCTGCAGGTGCGCTTTGAAGCGCTGGAGCGCTTGACGGGCCAGCGCTATGACAGCATTGACGCCTTGACGGATGCGATGCCGGTGACGCTGCCCACCCCTGAAGACCGCGATTACTGGGTTGAGCTGGGCATGGAAAATAACCCCCTGGTGCTGGCCAGCGAGGCGGGCGTTGAACTCAGGCGCAGCAGTCTGGAGATTGCCAAGGCGCAGGAATTGCCGACGCTGGATGCGTTTGCCAGCTACAACTATTCCGATAACGACCGCAGTGGGGTCTCCGGCTACAACTCGGACGGTGAGGTCGGACTCAGGGTCAGCATGCCGCTTTACACCGGCGGTACCACGGAAGCGACCATTCAGGAAAACACCTTCCTGCTGGAATCCAGCCAGTATGACTTTGAGGATCAGCGCCGTGAAACTGTTCAGCAGATACGTTCACGTTATACCCAGCTGAGCAATAATGTGTCGACCGTTGAAGCGCGCCAGCAGGCGATCGTCTCTAACCAGAGTGCCCTGGATGCCACCCGTGCAGGCTATGAGGTTGGCACGCGTAATATCGTCGATGTGCTGAATGCAGAGCAGAACCTCTACAATGCCATTGCTGATCATGCCAGTGCCCGTTACGACTATGTCATCAACCTGCTGTCTCTTCGCCAGCAGGCGGGTACGCTGGATGTTGCCGCTCTGGAAGACGTCAACGAATGGCTGGGAGAGGAAAGGGTCGAATTTACCCTGCCCGAGGATAACCTCGACAGCGTGACCAATATAGGCGAGCGTCCACGTCGCAACGGGTAAAATTTTGTTTACGGCAATGACATTCATGCGTGTATGATTGCAATTATTGTACTTGTTTAATTCTCCCAACGGACATATCACCCATGAAGTTATTGTCGTCACGGCGTGCACTGATTGCGCTGGTAATGGGCGCAGGTATAGCGCTCAGCCCTTTTCCGTATGAACGGCCATTGGCTCAGCAGGGCGCTGAGCAGCAGGATAAGCCGCCTCATGAGGTGGAGGTGACGGAGGTGGAGCGACAGGACATCGAGCTTGAACGCTCCTACTCGTCATTGTTGCGCAGCGATAATGAGGTGGCGCTGGTGGCCAGGATCACCGGAGTGCTGCAAGAGCGTCACTTCGAGCCAGGGCAGATGGTCGAAGAAGGCCAGCGGCTTTATTCCATTGAACCGGATGTCTATCAGGCGACTGTCAACCAGCGTGACGCTGACCTGCAGAGTGCCCGTGCCGAGCTTTCCCGTGCACAGCGCGATGCCGAGCGCTTCGAACGTCTGTTGAGCCAGAACTCGGTCAGCCGTCAGGAGTATGATCAGGCCTTGGCAGAAATGCAGGTGGCCCGAGCCAGCGTGGCTCAGGCCGAGGCCTCGCTGGCCCGGGCACAGATTGATCTGGCGTATTCGGACGTCAAGGCGCCCGTGGCTGGCATGATCAGCCTGAGTGAGGTCAACGTGGGTAACCTGGTGACCCCGGGTACGGCGTTGACCACCATCACGCCGCTTGATCCGCTGGAAGTGCGTTTTCAATTACCCCAACGGGATGCGTTTGAGCTGCGTCGCCAGATGAACGACGGCACCGAGCTGGCCGATATCAGGGTGCTGCTGGATATCGCGGGCCATGAATCGCCGCTTGAAGGCTATATGGATTATCTGGGCTCCCGGGTCAGCCAGGGCACCAGTACGGTTCAGGGCAATGCGAATGTCGATAATCCGGACGGCCAGGTATTGCCCGGGCAGTTTGTGCGCGTACGCATTGATGGGTTGAAGCGCTATGACGTTATCGCCGTGCCGGAAATTACCGTTACCCAGGGGCTGATGGGGCCGCAGGTGTTTGTGCTGGATGAGGACAATAAAGCACGGGCGCGTACGGTTGAGCTGGGCGAACTGGCCGGCCCATGGCAGGTGATTGACGGTGGCCTGGAACCGGGTGAGCGAATTGTCGTGGGCGACCCGGCGGGTATCGAACCGGGCCGCACGATTGAGCCGCGCGCCTTTGACGGCGATGCTGACAATCTGGTGGAAAATATCGAGGAAGAAAAAGAGCAGGCTGAGCAAGAAGCGCAGCAAGAGGCGGAAGGTGCCCAGAATGATTCCCAGGGTGAGGATTCAGACGCGGGCGGAGACGATGCCTCATGAGTTTTTCCAATTTCTTTATTGCGCGGCCCATCTTTGCCACCGTGCTGGCCATCATCCTGACTCTGGTCGGTGTGGTCAGTATGCGCGTGTTGCCGATTGAGCAATATCCCAACGTTGTGCCGCCCACTGTGTCGGTGAGCGCCCAGTTTCCCGGGGCAGATGCCGAAACCATGGCACAGACCGTGGCCGCGCCCCTGGCGGAAGCGATCAACGGGGTTGAGGACATGCTCTACATGACCTCAACCAGTGCTGACAACGGTTCGATGTCGCTTGAAGTGGCCTTTGATATTGGTACTTCTGGCGATATCAATACCATCAACGTCAACAATCGGGTTCAGGGCGCGCTTTCCCAGCTCCCCGAAGCCGTGCAGTCCCAGGGGGTGACGGTAGAGCTGAATTCCAGCTCGATCCTGATGCTGGTAGCCCTGATCTCACCGGAAGATGACTACAGCCGCATTTACATGCAGAACTACGCCACCCTGAATATCCTTGACGAACTCCGTCAGGTGTCCGGGGTGGGGGAGGCTGAAGTGTTGGGTGGCGGCGAGTTCGCCATGCGCGTATGGATGGACCCGAACAAGCTGGCCCAGTATGACCTGACGCCTTCAGAGGTGGCCAGCGCCATTCGCTCCCAGAATACCGAGGTACCGGCCGGTAGCCTGGCCGCAACGCCGCAACGTGATCCACGCGCCTTCACTTACACGATCACGGCTGGCGGACGCCTGAACGATGTGGATGATTTTCGTGACATCTTTCTGCGTACCAATCCGGATGGGTCTTCCCTGCGACTCGACGACGTCGCGCGGATTGAGCTGGGCGCCTCTTTCTATGGGGTGGATGCCAAGCTGAACGGCGCCAGCATGACGCCGATCATTATCAACCAGCAGCCAGGTGCCAATGCGCTGGAAACCGCCGAGGCGGTGCGCGATACCATGGGAGATCTGAAGGAACGTTTTCCTCCGGGGCTTGAATACGTCGTGCCCTATGACACCACCCTGTTTATTGATGCCTCGGTGAATACCGTTCTGAAGGTGTTTATTGAAGCCTTCCTGATTGTCGGGGTGATTCTGTTCATCTTCCTGCAGAACTGGCGCTTTACCGTGATTGCCATGTCGGTGGTCCCGGTGTCGGTATTGGCTACCTTTGCCGGTTTCTACATGTTCGGTTTCTCGATCAACCTGTTGACGCTGTTTGCGCTGGTGCTGTCCATCGGCATCGTCGTGGACGATGCGATCCTGGTGGTGGAAAATGTCGAGCGGGTGTTGAACGAAGATGAGGATATCAGCGTCATCCAGGCGACAACCCGCGCCATGAAGGAAGTCGGCGGGCCGGTAATCGCCACCTCTCTGATCATGGCCGCTGTCTTTGTGCCGGTTGCCTTCCTGGGCGGTTTTACCGGCCAGATCTATCAGCAATTTGCCTTGACGGTGGCCATTTCGGTGGCATTTTCCGCCTTGATGGCCCTGACCTTCACGCCGGCACTCTCGGCGATTTTCATCAAGCACAAGCCCAAGAGTGAATCGAAGATAATGCACACTCTGGGCTTGCCGTTGCGCCTGTTCAATCGTCTGTTTTCGGCGATTACTGCAGGCTATATGGCGATTGTCAGGGTGCTGGTACGTTTCTGGGGGCTGGCACTGCTGTTGACCGGGCTGGTGGTGGCCGGCTCCTGGTGGCTGTATGAGACGACGCCGGCCTCCCTGGTGCCGGAAACCGACCAGGGGATTGTGCTGGCGGCGGTGCAGCTGCCGGATTCGGCCTCTCTCGAGCGTACCCAGGCGTATATGGATGAGCTGAGTTCCCAGGTTGAAGACATTGATGGCGTGCGCTTTTCCTCAGCAGTGGCGGGCTATGACATTCTCTCCAGCGCGGTCAATACGGCCCGCGGCATCATGTTTATCAACCTTGATCCATGGGGAGAGCGCTCCCTGACCGCCGATGAACTGGTGGGCCGGATCATGCAGCTGGGCGCCGAGATCCCGGGCGGTTCGGCCATGGCCTTCAACGTCCCCCCCATCATGGGGCTTTCCACCACAGGGGGCTTTACCGGCTACCTGCAATCCTTTGGCGGCGCGGATTCGCGTGAGCTGTTCGAGGCCTCCATGCAGGTCATGCAGGCGGCGAACGAGCATCCGGCGCTTGAACGGGTCTTTACCACCTTCAATGTCAACGTGCCCGGCTACCGGGCAGAGATCGACCAGCAGAAGGCCTTGAGCTATGGCGTGTCACTGGACGATCTCAACGCAACCCTGTCGAACACCTTTGGCAATGGGTTTGTGAACTTTTTCAGCTACCAGAACCGCAACTTCCAGGTATATCTGCAAAACGAGGACGAATACCGCAAGACGCCGGATGACCTGAACCATATCTATGTTCGCGGCGGCAATGGTGAGCGGATTCCGCTTTCGGAGTTTGTGACCCTGGAGCGCCAGGCCAAGCCCGCTGTGGTATCGCGCTTTGGTGTCTACCTGGGTGCCCAGTTTCAGGGCGGCCCGGCCGCGGGCTATAGTTCCACCCAGGCCATTGAGGCCATGGAGGACGTGGTGCGGGATACCTTGGGCAACGAGTGGGGCATGGGCTGGACAGGTACTGCCTATCAGGAAAGCGAGTTGGGCAACACGGCCTCGATGGCGGTCATCTTTGGCCTGCTCATGGTGTTTCTGATCCTGGCCGCCCAATATGAAAGCTGGTCGTTGCCCCTGGCGGTGCTGACCGCGACACCTTTTGCCTTCCTGGGCAGTATTGGCGGCATTGTGCTGCGAGGGCTGGACACCAGTGTGTATGTGGAAATCGGCATATTGGTGGTGGTCGGGCTGGCGGCCAAGAACGCCATCCTGATTGTCGAGTTTGCTGAGCTGCAGCGCAAGGAACTGGGCAAGACCATCCGTGAGGCGGCTGTGAGCGCGGCAGAACTGCGTTTCCGTCCGATTGTCATGACGTCGCTGGCGTTTATCTTCGGCACCCTGCCGCTGGCGCTGGCCACTGGCGCCAGCGATGTGAGCAGCCATCATATCGGCACCACGGTGGCCGTCGGCATGGGCACAGTGGCGATTCTGGGCAGCATGTTCATCCCCAGTTTCTACGCCATGATTGCCAGCATTGCCCAGTGGCTCAACAACAAGCGCCTGGGCAGTGGCAAAGCGTCCAGGATCTAGGGGCTCCCCGGCGTCTCTCTGAGGGGCGTCACGCACGCAAACACCGGCCCTGGCGCCGGTGTTTTGCTTTCCGGCGTAGGCGGGCGTCAGGTATTGACAGGCTGCATGAGGGCCAGCTGGGTTTCTACCAGGCGTGAACCCTCCTGGTAGATAGAAAAGGAAACATGGTTGCGCAGCCAGTGGTGAAAGAGGCCGCTGAGCAAGGCGTTCATGATATCGGCCGCCCTTTCCGGAGCAAGGTCCTCGCGCAACTGATGATAGCGGGCAGCGCAGCGGAAATAGTCGACCAGAGTGCTGCAGGCTTCGTCGGCCATTTCGTTCTGCATGCGGATTGGATCAATATCCCCAAAGGTTTCGCAGCGGTGAATCAAGATGGTATGTACCCGACGATAACGTGGCTGCTCCAGGCGCCTGAAACCATTGATACAGGCCAGCCGGATGGCTTCCAGAGGTTTTTTTCTGGCCAGTTCAGGATCGTCGAGCTCTTCCACCAGCCCCTGAAAGGGCAGCCGTACACGTTCCAGCATGGCGTTGAACAGATCCCCCTTGTTCATGAAGTGCCAGTAGACCGCTCCTCGCGTCATGCCGGCGTGACGGGCGATCTGCTCGAGGGATGTGCGTGCCACCCCGTGCTCGAGGAACATGTCCTCGGCAGCATCCAGCAAGAGTTCGCGTGTCGCGGCAGCCTCCTGTTTTGTCTTACGTACCATAACGCCAGTATCCATGATGGGATCAATCGTCATTTTACCCGATTCATCAGGGTTTTACCCGCCAAAGGGGCGTCATTTTCTTCGCCCGCCGGGCCTTCAGGTGTAAGATGATCCAACCCCTGTTTTCATCGTAAGGCAGACCCGATATGGCGAGAGCACCTTTTACATTAGCGGGGAAAACCGTTCGGCCCGGCCAACGGTTGGAAATTGATCTTCCCCTTGCTCGACTATACACCCATACGCAATTGCATATGCCGGTTGAAGTGGTTCATGGCCGCAAGGAAGGGCCGGTGTTGCTGGTATGCGGTGGCATTCATGGCGATGAGATCAATGGCGTGGAAATTGTCCGTCGTTTGTTGCGCTCCAAAGCCATCAACAGCCTGCGGGGCACCCTGATTGCGGTTCCGGTAGTCAACGTCTTCGGTTTCCTGCAGCAGACGCGATACCTGCCTGACCGGCGCGACCTCAACCGCTGTTTTCCAGGCAGTGAATCCGGTTCCCTGGGAGGGCGGATTGCCGCCCTGCTCAGAGAGGAAATTGTTGATGGCGCCACCCATATCATTGACTTGCACACCGGTGCCATTCACCGCACCAACCTGCCGCAGATTCGCGCCCAGTTAAGTACCGGCAGTGAAACCGAACAAATGGCCGATGCCTTTGGGGCGCCGGTGATTCTGAATGCCGAGCTGCGCGAGGGCAGCCTGCGTCATTATGCCCAGAACCGGGGTATTCCCGTGCTGACCTATGAGGCAGGTGAGGCGCTGCGCTTTGATGAATGGGCGATTGCGCCCGGGGTACGCGGCGTGCTGCGGGTAATGCGTCGTCTGGGCATGCTCACAGGCGAGCAGCGCCGCCGGCGTCCTTCTCCTGCTGAGCTGGCCAATGGTTCAAGCTGGGCGCGGGCACCGATTGATGGCATTCTGCGCCCCAAGGTGCGCCTGGGTGCTCGAGTGGCGAAAGGGGAGGTGCTGGGCAAGGTGGCCGACCCCTTTGGTAACGACGAGGACGAGGTGCGCGCCGTCGCTGATGGTATTGTCATCGGCATGAGCCGTTTGCCGCTGGCCAACGAGGGGGAGGCACTGTTTCATATTGCCCGCTTTGATGCCATTGAGGAGGCTGAAACCGCGATTGAGTCATTCAACTCCTCCCTGGAACCGCCGCCGGACTCACTCTATTGAGACAGCTGCCGCCGCCTCTTGCGGCTCGCGCACCAGGCTCAGGGCATCATCATAGATGCGTAAACCGGCGCCTTCCAGATGCGCATGTTCAGACAGGTGGCGGCGGAAACGGCGCCCGCCGGGGCAGCCCTGAAACAGCCCCAGCAGGTGGCGGCTAATATGATTCAGCTTGGCGCCTTCATCCAGGCGCGCCTGGATATATGGACGAAACGCCTGAGCTGCAGCCAGACGACTGCTGGCCGGGTCAGCCTGGCCGAAAAAGGTGCTATCCACCCTGGCCAGCAACCAGGGGTTCTGGTAGGCCTCTCTGCCGACCATAACGCTGTCCACCTGGGCTAACTGAGCCTGACAGGCCTCCAGCGTCTTGATGCCGCCATTGATGCCAATATGCAGTTCAGGGTGGCGCTGCTTAAGACGTTGGACGCGTGGATAGTTCAGCGGCGGCACATCGCGGTTCTGTTTGGGAGACAGTCCCTGCAGCCAGGCCTTGCGGGCATGGACGATAAAGGTATCGCAACCCGCATCCGCCACCTGGTGAATAAAATGCTCAAGGTCGGCATCCTCGTCCTGATCATCAATACCGATTCGACACTTCACCGTGACCGGAATCGATACGGCGGCCTGCATGGCCTTGACCGCTGCTGCGACCTTTTCAGGGTGGCCCATCAGGCAGGCGCCGATCAGGTTGTTCTGCACCCGATCGCTGGGACAACCCACATTCAGGTTAACCTCGTCATAGCCCCAGGCTTCGGCAATCGCCGCGCATTCGGCCAGCTCACCGGCATCGGACCCCCCAAGCTGAAGGGCAAGAGGGTGCTCAACCTCGCTGTAGCCCAGAAAACGCTCACGCGGTGAACCATGCAAAATGGCCCCCGTCGTCACCATTTCGGTATATAGCAGTGCACGTTGGGTCAGGGTACGTGCGAATGCCCGGTAATCTCGTGTGGTCCAGTCCATCATCGGGGCCACGGAAAATCGACGAGCAGCACCTGCTGGGCTTATAGATTTCATATCAATCACTTGCATCTTATGACGCCCTATAGAAAGACGGTTTGAGCGCCTCTGGAAAGCTGGCAGGGTACTCATGGCGAAATGATCGGTGATACGTCATTGCAACAAGCCACAAGTGGGGTGTTTGTTGGCGTGCAATTGTACGCAATAAATACCCTTCAGTACAAAGCTGAACGCCCCTGGCGCCGCGCGTCTCCCCGTCAATTAAACTGGCTCCGGAAAGTTGCTCAATTATTTTCCAATACTTGTACGTGATGTGCCTGTACGCTGGGATGCTAACGGCGTAATGTCATGGCATTATCTATGGGTGTTGCCGTGGCATTGCCAAATTCTGAGGAGGCTTGAATGGCGGTCATCAAAATGCAGTGGCTGGTAATAGGTGTGGTATTGACGTTGTTGGCAGGTTGTGGCGGCTCTGGCGATGAGGAACAGGCCACGTTGGGCAGGGATTATACGACGACGCGCTCTGCTGACGAGGGATCTGACACGTCTTCAGGATCCGAAGGGCAGGCATCGGCGGCGACTCAACCCCTGGAAGTGACGGTGGAAGCATCCATGGAGCTGCGCAGTGACCGCCGGATCATTGTGGCCGGTCAGACAAATCTGCCGGTGAGTTCCAATATCAGTGTCATGGTCGAGCGTGAGTTAAGCAGTGTGCGCTGGCGGGAAAGAACGCAGGTTGGAGAAGATGGCCGTTTCCAAGTGGGGCCTCTGGGCCCGGGGAGCGGTTTGCCAGATGGCGGCTATCGCATCAGAGTTGAGCTGATGGAATCCAGTATCCAACCCGAGAATGTGCGTCAGCGAATTGGCCTTCAGGGCGAAAACCTGGCGGGCGACCTTGTTGAACAGTCTCGCCATGGTCTAGGGCAGGTGATCAACTATTCACGCCGGTTTATGATTGGCGCCGAACCCCGTCGGACACAGGATCAAGTCGAAGTTCTGGCCGTTCCCGATAACTAAGTGGCCTGCCAGTGGCATAGCAGGATGGCATGCAGGGTAAGCTCACTATCAGGAAGGGTGTTGAAATACTTCAATTCCCTTTGTCCATCTTCAGATACGAGATAGTGCCCCGGTTGGTGGAAAACCTGTGTGGGTCCCAGTAAGACCAGATCACCTGTTCTCAAGGGAGCAAAATACGTATTGGTGCCGGGTGTGGCCATATAGGCGGGAAACTGCCAGGCAATTTTGACGGGTAGAAAACTGCCACTCACTTCAATCGGGCTGGCATTTATCTGTTTCCAGGGTAACTCCCCTTTGTGTGTCAAAACAGGTAGCGCAGAATGACTATCGCCTTCAAGCAGGGTGGATAATGAGCAGTTCAGCGCATCCGCCAGGGCCACCAGGCGTTCGTGCCCGATCTGCTTGATAGCACCCGATTCCCAATAGGAAATAGTGACATCGGATACACCAATCTCTCGGGCTAATTCAGCTTTGTTGAGTTCGGCTCTGAGCCTGAGTTCCTTGATGCGGGCGCCTAACGGTTGCATGGGAGTTTCCTATTGAGCACCTGAGAATGCAGGTGAATATTGATGAAACCTGATGGTCTTAACAAGAAATTACGCTGCAGACAGGACGCTGCATTAAGGATTCATTAATCAATATGCCAAAGATTAGCTTGGTCTTCTATTATCCATTTTAGTTATTGCTCATGCAGAGTTATCCTGCTCTTGCCCAAAGCTTAGCCTATAAAACGGCAAATCCAACCTCTGATCAGGGTCTGTTGACGTTTCCTGACGGCCGCGACAGAGGCTCTTCTGGTGCAGAGCAAGGCGGTTAGCGATGAAACGTCACCAGGTCCGAACCTTTCAAGCGTTTTTCAGGATGCGCGCTACAGCTGCCGGTATCTCCATGAACGCGTATAATGCGCCCACGTAAGTCGATCCACTTTGCTGTTTTCCAAGGAAGCCTCCATGACTGTAAGAACTCGTATTGCTCCTTCGCCAACGGGTGACCCCCATGTGGGCACTGCCTATATCGCGTTATTCAATCTCTGTTTTGCCCGTCAGCATGGCGGCCAGTTTGTATTGAGGATAGAGGATACTGATCGCGTGCGCTCTACGGCCGAGTCCGAGCAGATGATCCTTGATTCCATGCGCTGGCTGGGTCTTGAGTGGGATGAAGGCCCCGACGTGGGCGGCCCCCATGGCCCGTATCGGCAAAGTGAGCGGGGGGATATATACGCCCAGTACGCCCAGCAACTGATTGATTCTGGTCATGCGTTCAAGTGCTATCGTACTTCTGAAGAGCTCGATCAATTGCGCGAAGCGCGTAAGGCAGCTGGCATGCATCTGGCACTCAAGCCGTCTGACCTGGCTCTTGACGCTGCAGAAGTGGCACGCCGCGAGCAGGAAGGCTGGCCCCATGTGGTGCGTATGCAAGTGCCCAGTGAGGGTGTCTGCGTGGTGGAGGATATGCTGCGCGGGCGTATCGAGGTGGAGTGGAGTCAGGTCGATGCGCAGATTCTGCTCAAATCCGACGGCATGCCGACGTATCACCTGGCCAACGTGGTGGATGATCACCTGATGGGGATTACGCATGTGTTGAGAGGCGAGGAATGGATTAATTCAGCCCCCAAGCACCAGTTACTTTATGAGTACCTTGGTTGGGAGATGCCGGTGCTGTGCCATATGCCGCTGTTACGCAATCCGGATAAGTCAAAACTGTCCAAGCGCAAGAACCCTACCTCGATCAACTATTACCGGCGCATGGGTTTTCTGCCCCAGGCAGTGACTAATTACCTCGGGCGTATGGGATGGTCCATGCCGGATGAACGTGAAAAGTTCAGCCTGGATGAAATGTTGGCTTCTTTTGACATTCAGCGCGTTTCCTTGGGTGGGCCTGTGTTCGATCTGGAAAAGCTGACCTGGTTGAACGGTGTGTACATCCGCGAGGACCTTGATGATACGGCCTTTCTCCAGGCACTGCGTGAATGGGCATTCAATGAAGACTACGCGCGTCAGATTATTCCCCAGGTCAGACCGCGTGTTGAGACCTTGTCTCAGGTGATGCCATTGGCAGGACATTTTTTTGCCGGTCTACCGGCGATAGATCAGGCGTCGTTTGCATCAGTCAAACTGGAACAGGAAACCCTGGTCAAGCTATTGCAGTTTTTGACCTGGCGCCTGGAGGTTGTTCCTGCCTGGAACAAGGAGTCGCTGCAAGGCGAAGTGCAGCTCCTGGCAGAGCACTTTGAGCTCAAGATGAAAGCCTTTCTTGCGCCGGTGTTTATTGCCATTACAGGCAGTACAACCAGTACCTCTGTTTTGCATGGCATGGTTATTCTGGGGTCCGACATGACACGAGCACGCTTGCGTCATGCCATTGAGGTACTTGGAGGCGTTTCTAAAAAACAGACCAAGCGTTTCGAGAAGGAGTTTCGTGATATTGGCTGACCATGGCCTTGATCAGGATCTCAATTAATTGAGTTAAACAGGTTGACGAGGGCGGGGCGGAGAAGTAATATACGTCTCGTCTTCAGGGCATGTGGGGCCTTAGCTCAGCTGGGAGAGCGCAACACTGGCAGTGTTGAGGTCAGCGGTTCGATCCCGCTAGGCTCCACCAAAGACTGCACTCGAAGTCATTGTGTCAACGTCCCATTCGTCTAGTGGTCCAGGACACCGCCCTTTCACGGCGGTAACAGGGGTTCGAACCCCCTATGGGACGCCACTCCTTATTCTGTTTTCAGAGTTAACACACCATTCTTCTCCATTTCGATGAAATGCTCCTGAGCATGTTCTTCAATGATGGCGTCTGTCGTCGCTGTATTGTTACATTCCTGCCAATTAATTTTTCGCTTTATTACTCGAATGATGTGCAATTTGGGCTTGACTTGTCCACTTTTGCTGATCCTTTCTGACTGGTTGTGCACAACCGTCGCAACACTGCCCAGAAAACAGATGCTTGAGCGTAATTCTTTTAAAATCAATGCTTTATAATAGGTCAAAAATTGATCAATTTAAGGCAAGCCCGCATATAATGGCGATTCTGAGACGTTTTCTAGCGGTTGTGAACAGGGTTATCCACAGAAGGTGTGGAAAAACCCTGTTGTTGCCCGGGGGATAAAAAAGTCAAGTGTTATTCGGGCTTGCGCAGACGTTTCAGTAGCGAGGATGTGTCCCATCTTCCACCGCCCATTGCCTGGACATCGGCATAGAATTGATCGACCAGTGCGGTGACAGGGAGGGTGGCATCGAGACGGCGTGCCTGTGTCAGGCAAATGTCCAGATCCTTGCGCATCCAGTTGACCGCGAAACCATGTTCGTAATGATCGTCAATCATGGTGGCGTGACGGTTTTCCATCTGCCATGAACCTGCGGCGCCTTGAGAAATGACATCGACCACCTGATGTTGGTCAAGTCCTGCCTGTTCGGCAAAATGCAGGCCTTCTGCCAAGCCTTGAACCAGCCCGGCGATACAGATCTGGTTGACCATCTTGGTCAACTGGCCGCTGCTGGCAGCACCCATCAAGGTGACGGCACGAGCGTAATGCTTAAGAACCGGTCTGACGTGTTCAAAGTGATCAGCGTCGCCGCCGCACATGATGGTCAGGGCACCATTTTCTGCGCCCTGTTGTCCGCCCGAGACAGGCGCATCAAAAAAAGCAATCCCCTTTTCCTGGCAGGCCGTATCCAGTTCCAGCGCAAGGTCTGCAGAGGCCGTGGTGTGATCAACCAGGTAGGTACCGTTCTGCATGCTCTCCAGTACGCCCTGCTCACCGCAGATAACCTCACGTACATCGTTGTCATTGCCGACGCAGACCAATACCAGATCGGCACCCTGAGCGGCTTCTGCAGGCGTGGCATGGGCGCTGCCACCATGTTCTTCCACCCAGCGCTCGGCTTTTTGAGGTGTGCGGTTGTAGACCCGTGCAGTGAGCCCCTGGCGAGACAGGTGCCCTGCCATGGGATAGCCCATTACGCCCAGGCCGATAAAGGCAACAGTAGAAATTGTGCGCATTTCAGCGTCTCCCTAAGTAGTTATGCAGAGTATTTATGCAGAGTATTTATGTAGAGCATTTATGCAGGGTATTGAAGCAAACAAAAGGCCACCCTGAGGTGGCCTTGTTGATCATGCCAGAAAGTACTGGCAGGGTTCGATGGTCGAATCGATCATTTTCTGGGATAGTCACGCTGGTCATAGCCAGTGTAAAGCTGGCGAGGACGACCAATCTTGTAGCTGTCGCTGTGCATCTCGTGCCAGTGCGAAATCCAGCCAATCGTGCGCGATACCGCGAAAATGACGGTAAACATGTTGGTTGGAATGCCCATGGCCTTGAGAATAATGCCTGAATAGAAGTCGACATTCGGATAGAGCTTGCGCTCGATGAAGTATTCGTCTTCCAGGGCAATCTGCTCCAGGCGCTTGGCGATCTTGAGCTGGGGATCATCGGCCAGGCCGAGTTCAGCCAGCACTTCGTCGCAGGTCTCTTTCATGACCTTGGCGCGGGGATCAAAATTGCGATAGACGCGGTGCCCGAAGCCCATAAGTTTAAAGGGGTCGTCCTTGTCTTTTGCCTTGTCAACAAAGCGCTGGATGTTTTCCTCTGAGTCATCGCCTATTTCATCCAGCATGTTCAGAACGGCTTCATTGGCGCCACCATGTGCCGGACCCCAAAGGGCTGCAATACCTGCGCTGATGCAGGCAAACGGGTTGGCACCGGTAGAGCCCGCCAGGCGGACCGTGGAGGTCGATGCGTTCTGCTCATGATCAGCGTGCAGGGTAAAGATACGATCCATGGCCTTGGCGCAGACCGGGTTGATCTTGTACTCCTCGCACGGATTGCTGAACATCATGTAAAGGAAGTTTTCAGCGTAATTGAGGTTATTGCGTGGATAGTTGAACGGTTGCCCGACATTATACTTGTGCGACATGGCCGCTATAGTGGGCATCTTGGCAATCAGGCGAATAGCGCTGATAACCCGATCCTCTTCTTTGGTGATGTCCATGTGGTCGTGATAGAACGCGGCCAGACCGCCTACCACACCGCAAAGGATCGACATGGGGTGGGCGTCACGGCGAAAGCCCTTGAAGAAGTTGTTGATCTGGTCGTGTACCATGGTGTGGTTGCGGATACGCGACTCAAAATCTGTGTATTCTTCTT
>NZ_VMQS01000101.1 GCF_007625055.1 Halomonas sp. | reverse complement strand
CTGCAGGTTGTGGGTCGGGGCGGCGGGCATGACCAGGATTTCATCTCCTGGGCGTAGCGCTGAGCTACGCGCATTGATGACCGCACCGTTCTGGCGAACCAGCAGGATCTGGTCATCGTCTGCCCGATTGGTAAACCCGCCGGCGCTTTCGATGTAATCCATCACACTCACGCCAGGCTGATAGACAGCGGCCTGGGGCACCACGACTTCGCCGCTGATCAGCACGGAATCACTGATTTCCGGGATGGTAATCACATCGCCATCCTGCAGGCGGATATCGGCAATGCCGTTTCTGCTGGCCACTACCAGGCGGCCGCTGGGCTCCAGCTCACGGGCGCGGCTGACGAAATCCTGAATCAGCTCCGCTTCCTGGGCGCGCACCCGCGCTTCTTCATTGGTGCTGGAAGGCGCACTGAGATAGGTAGTCTCCAGCCGGCGCAGACTGTCTTCCAGCGACTGCTGCTGTTGCCTGCGCACGCTTTCGCGCTGCAGCGAGATACTCTGCACGGCGGTCATGCTTTCCGGCACGGCGATGGCATCCAGCAGCTCGTTCAGGCGTGCATCACGCGGTAATGCATAGCGGGAAGGCCCATAATAGCTGCCTTCCACCTCAACGACGATGGTTTCACTGCGCTTGTCGGAACTGAACATGACCTCGTCACCGCTGCGCACCGTCTGCCCGGCAAACAGATCAAGCGGGAAGTAACTGGCCACCGGGCCGTCGTCACGGTCGCCGCGCAGCAGCACATGAGAAACGCCGCTCTGGGTGCGGGCCAGGTTGAGTATTTCAGCGCCGCTGAGCTGATCGCCTTTCAGTTCGTAGCGGTGTTCACGATGCACATCACCGGTTACGGCAATGGCGGGCCCACGTTCTTCGACGACGATGGTGTCGCCATCGCGGAACTGCGGCCGCGGAATGCTGCCGGTCAGCAGAAAGTCATACAGATCGACGTTGGCGATCGTTTCGTTATTACGCTTGATATGGATCTGGCGGTAGCTGCCCAGGTCCTGGTCGATCCCGCCGGCCTGATCGAGGAAATAAAGCAGCGAGTCATTGGGGGTGCCGGCATAGCGGCCGGGGTTTTCCACATTACCGGTGACGAACAAGGCCACCGGCTGCACGCCCTGGAGGTTGGTATAGACCTCAACGTTGTCCGAGTAGACCGAGGTAATCGCCCGGCGAACCGAATTGTCGACTTCCTGGCTGCTCTGGCCTTCAATATTGATCGGGCCGATGCCGGGCAGAAAGATATTGCCCTGCGCATCTACCGGCAGGGCGCGGTCAAGCTCGATGGCGCCCCAGGCACGCACGGTGACCTGATCGCCCGGCTTGACCTGATAGGCCGGGTTCAAGCCCTCTCCCATGGCGCCGCGAAAACCGCCGGTAAACAGGTTGGCGCCAAAAGGTGGCAGGCCATCGATCATGGCTTCGCGCTCACCCTGGGGGACGGGGCCATAGGTGCCGCTGCGCCAGTCAGCGCGGGAGGCGTCGTCTACCTGCCGGGAAGATTCGTCGTTTTCCTCGGGCACAATGTTATCTGGCAGGCTGATCGACTGTGCCCAGGCGGGCCCACTGAAAACAATCATGCAGCCAAATGAGACGCTGAGCGCCAGACGGGTCAAGCGCGCACGCAACAGACGGGGCGGTTGCTTGTTACTCGGCATGGTTATTGCGCCCCTGCGATTGATTCAGTGACAGCCCGCTGGTGGACCCAGCCATTGTCTGTCTGGCAGACCAGGGCTTTCCGCTGGGACTGCTGACCCATGACATCAAGACGCCGGCACTCGCGGCCACTGGCGGCCATATAGGGCTGGCCTGCAGACACATCAACGCCTGCTCCCCAGGGGCTTTCGGCCAGGCTGATGACGCTACCTGCCGGGGCCTGCTCCAGAAAACCGTTGAGGTCAGCATTCTGAATCGGTTTGGCGGAATCCTGATTGAGGACATAACCTGCCGAGGCGGCGTCGCCTTGTGGATATTGAGTGGCACAGCCGCTGAGCAGGGCGACACTGAGGCCTATGAGCCAGATCGCGCGGGATGATGAGGGAGGGCACAGGGATTCCAGGAAGAAAGGCCTTAAAAGCGACATTGTGAACGTAAACCTTGAATGAAGTGAAACAGCTGACATGACAATAGGTTGTATTCAGACACGCTACCGCCCCGGGATTGTAGACGGGCTTATTCCCCTGCCCAAGCCTTGCGCGCTGTGAAACCCGAAAAAAGCCCCGTAAGCCACAGGGAAGAAGGATTATTGTAGGGCATTCATTGATCAGTCTCTACGTGGACAAGGGTTATACAACTGTTCAGGATAGAATTATTACTGCACACTTGATTGTCATCATACTCACTGAGGCGTTGCTGATGTCATATTTTCTGCGCTGCCTGGCGGGGCTGCTGGTGTTTTCCACCGCCGCTCATGCGGATACGCAAGCACTGGACCAGCAGCGTGCTGACCTTGAACGCTTTCAGGTCATTGCTCATCGTGGTGCCAGTGGCCAGGCGCCGGAAAGCACCCTGCCAGCGCTGGTGCGTGCCCATCGCTCTGATGCGGACTATCTGGAGCTGGATATACAACTCAGCGCGGATGGGCATTTGGTGGCGTTTCATGACCGTGAGCTGCAACGCACCAGCAACGGCGAAGGTCAGGTCAATGATTTCACCCTTGAAGCACTCCAGCAGCTGGATACGGGCCGCTGGTTCAATGCGGCCTATCCTGACAAAGCGGATGATAGTTTCGTCGGATTGCCCATTCTGACTCTTGAAGAGGTGTTTGAGCGTTTTGGCCATAGCGCCCGCTACTATCTGGAAACCAAGGCGCCTGGCCAGAACCCGGGCCTGGAATCGGCCCTGGTCGACATGCTGGAACGTTTCGAGATGATCTCAGGTGGCCGGGTCATCGTGCAGTCGTTCAGCCGGGAAAGCCTTTTGACCCTACGCGAACTGGAGGCGGACTTGCCTCTGGTGCAGCTGCTGTGGCTGCCTGCAGATGACACGCCACTCAACCTTGAGGCGCTGGGTGAGATCACCGATTACGCCTTGGGAGTTGGCGTTAATTTTCGCGCCGATGACCAGACGGTGCTGACGGAAAACTTTATCGAGAGTGCCCAGACCCACGGCTTGAAGGTGCATGTATATACCGTAAACGAACAGGAAGATATGCAGCAGTTGATCGACTGGGGTGCAGACGGGCTGTTTACCGATTACCCTGAGCGCCTGTTGGAACTGGTGAATTGATTTTCACACCTTTACCTTGAAGGATGGCATCACTTATGGCTGACAAAATGGCGATTGAGACTGTTCAGGTGGCCACCCCTGAGCGCGCTCGCCCGCTTTCCCCCTGCATACAGATTTGCCGCATTGACTCGGCCAGCCAACGCTGCGAAGGCTGCGGGAGAACCCTGGATGAAATTGCCAATTGGGGCAGGATGAGCGACGCGGATAAGGCACCAGTCTGGGAACG
>NZ_VMQS01000100.1 GCF_007625055.1 Halomonas sp. | reverse complement strand
TCCTCCAGCACGCTATCCAGCTGCTCGCCGAGTATCCTGTCCATCTGTTTGGCGCCGCCGTCATCGGCAAAGCGCTGGTTGACGAACTCACGGTCGATAATCACTTCGTGGACGAGCTGCTTGGCCAGGCGCTCCAGCCATTTGCGCTGGTTCGGGGTCCAGTTGTGCTGGGTGAGAATGCGGTCCATGGCGTGGGTGACGCGCTGTTCAAAGGGAATCAGCGCCTCGCCCAGGGCGGCGCGGCGGATGTAGCCGATGATGCTGGCGGCGATATCCTGGTTGGTCTGGTTGCGCACGGCGCTTTGCAGGCGGGCTTCGGAATAGCCGTGGTTATCCAGCAGCAGCTTGATTTCGCGCAGCTGTTCGCGGGTCAGGTCGCGGGGCTGGTTGACCACCACTGCCAGCGCCGCCGACTGGTTGAGCTGTTCCTTGATAAAGCGGTTGAATTCGTCCAGGTAGTCTTCCGGCTTGGCATGTTGGCCATAGCTTTGGGTGCGTTCGCGGAGTTCGTCGTCGTGCTCGGAGATAATCGGCAGCTGCTCGCTGCCTACCAGGGCTTTGACCTCGGCCAGCTGGTGCAACAGGCCGCTGTGCTGCTTGATGAAGGCGGACGCCTGGCGCGGGCCTAGCTGATGCAGGTGGCTGTGCAGGGCCTTGGGTTCCACGCCCCAGCTGTGTTCCAGCTCAGCGAGTTTGTGCTTCAGCGGTGGGCTGTTGTCGGCTTTTTTGTCGGCCTTGCGCAGTACCCGCATGACCTTCTGGCTGAGCTGGTTGAGCACCACATCGGCCTGGCTTTCCTCCGGGTGTTCGCCGGGGCTGGTCAGCGCCTGTTCCAGCTGGTCATCATCGGTGAGTTCGTCTACCAGCTGCTCCAGGGTGATCTGCGGGTCTTTGACCAGCGGCTTCATGGTGTTCACATCCTGCAGGGCGGCGTAGATATCCACCGGGTCGTAGATGCGGAACACCGTCTTGCCGATCTCATCACAGCGGCGGGTGGCGCGGCCAATCATCTGTTCGTACAGGATGCGCGAACGAATCCGGCGCATAAACACCAGATGGCTGATGCGCGGCACATCAATGCCGGTGGTGAGCAGGTCGACGGTGATGGCGATATTGGGGTAGCGCTCGTTCTTGTAGCGGCGGATAAGCTGCCCGACCTTTTCGCTCTGGCCGGTGATCTTGGCCACCGCCGCCTCGTGGTAGCTGCCGTTGTAGAGCGCTTTGAAGGCGCTATCCAGCAGGCGTTTCACCATATCGGCATGCAGGTCAGTGGCGCAGAAGATCAGGGTCTTTTCGTCGCCGAAGGGGTCGAGTTCCTGCACCAGCTGTTCGCAGATCACCCGGTTGAAGTTTTCGTTGATCACCCGGCGGTTGAAGGCGTCCACCTCAAAGTTGAGCTCGTCTTCCAGCTCGGTGGTGTCGATTTCGCCGGTGCGAGTGTTGAGCGTGTCCACCGGTTTGCCTTTTTCGAAGGTGATGCCGTTCTGGGTCAACAGAGTTTCATAGCGGATGGGCGGCTCGTGGTCGATCAGCCAGTCGTCGGCCACCGCTTCACGGTAGGAGTAGGTGTACACCGGCTTGCCGAAAATCTCGCTGGTGTGCCTGGCCGGGGTGGCGGTGAGGGCAATCTTTACCGCATCGAAGTAATCCAGCACCCGGCGATAGCTGGACAGGTACTGCTGGGAATCCCGGGTGGCCAGTTCGCCTTCGGTCATTTCCTGGTCGAGGGTGTAACCGCGGTGGGCCTCGTCGATGATAATGCAGTCGAACTGATCAATCGGCGGCGCTGCGTCGCTCATGAAGATGCGCTTGACCATGGCCTGCACGGTGGCCACCTGAATGCGGGTTTCCGCCTCGGCGGCCATATCACCCAGCGCCGCGACGTTGTAGATCTTGCTGAGGGTGTGGTTCTGCTCCAGCGGCGCTTCATCAAAGGCATCCAGGGCCTGCTGGCCGAGTGCGGTGCGGTCGACCAGAAACAGGATGCGCTGGAAGCGTTCGGCTTTCAGGAAGCGGTACATCAGGCCGATGATGGTGCGGGTCTTGCCGGTGCCAGTGGCCATGGCTAAAAGTGCGGTGCGCTGGCCGTGGGAAAGGGCATGTTCGGTGGCGGCAATGGCCTTCTGCTGGTAGTCACGCAATTTCAGGTAGCCAAAGGGTTCGGCCTGCAGGCGTTGTTCGGCGTCTTCCCTGTCGCGCTGGAGCATGGCCAGCAGGCCATCCGGGCTGTGAAACCGGGGCAGGGCGCGGCTTAAGTGGCTGGGGTCGCGGACATCGCGGAACCAGGTGCCGGAGGTCTCCGCCAGCTGCGGCACATAGGGGCGGCCGTTGCAGGAATACACAAAGGGCACATGATAGTGGCTCTCGTCCTCGGCAGGCCAGGCGATAGTGCGGCCAACCCGTTCCCAGGCGGCGACCAGTGGCGGTGTGACCTTGAGGCCTTTGCTGTAGCGTTCCGCCTGGCGGATCTTGCCGGCGACGTTGGTGTTTTCCTTCTTGGCTTCCACCACGGCAATGGGGGTCAAGCCTGCAAACAGCACGTAATCGGCGCGGCCACGCTGTTGAGCGTCGCGCTGAGTGGGCCATTCGGCAATGGCCCGGTGGCTGCCTTTTTCCGGGCGGGCACCTTTCTGGTAGGTGATCTCCTGGCTGTCGGCTTCCCAGCCGGCGTCCTGCAGCTGTTGGTCAATCAGTATGCGGGTGACTTCTTCGCTCATCACCAGGCTCTGGCTAGCCGCCTGGGTCTTTCTGGCCACCTGCTGGCGCTGCTGGTCGGCACTTTGTGCGTCCTGCTCGGCCAGCTTTTGTTGCAGGGCGCTGATTTTCTGCTCGTAGGCGGTTTGCTGCTGGCTCAAGGCCTGTTCGTGCTGGCGGGCCTGTTCGGCCAGGGCGCGGGATTCTTCATCCATGGCCAGCGCCAAGGCTTCGTATTCGGCCTTTTCTTTCTCGATCAGCTGGCTGAGCTGCTGGCTGCTGTCCAGCTCGCTGTTGGCCTGCTGCAGGTCGTGGCGGAGCGTTTCGATATCGCTTTGCAGCTGGCGCAGCTGGGCGCTGGGGTCAGCGGGCGGGATGAAAGGGCCGGGCTTGAATTGAGCCCCCGCTTTGCCAAAGGAACGGTGAAACCAGATGGCCAGATCGCGGGCCACCCTGAGGCCACTCATGGCCTCTTTATGCTGGGTGCGAAACTGGTGGGTGGCCTTGTTACCTTCAACCCGCAGGATGTGGAACAGCTCCTTGATCTGCGGTTCCAGGCGCAACTCACGGTTCAGGCGGTAAAGGAGCTCCGCCTGGGTGGTCTGGTCATCAAAGGCGATACCGGAAAGGGCGGCCAGATGCTGGGAGAGCGCCTCGCCCAGCTGGCGCAGCTTGATCAGGGTGGTGTTGGGGTCGCTGGCAAAGGCGCGCTCGGCGGATTCCGCCAGCTCCACAAACAGAGCGTCGTGCTCGCTGAGAAACGCGAAGTTCTGTGATGTCGGGTTGCTGGCTGGCACA
>NZ_VMQS01000099.1 GCF_007625055.1 Halomonas sp. | reverse complement strand
ATGGGTTTGAAACCAACAATATACCGTTATCTTCTACTTCTGCTTTCTCTCCTTTACCTTTTCTTAATTGTACGCCTCGCCTCAATTGAGGCAGATTGCCAGCATAGCGCTAGCTATTCGTTTCGGCTCCAATAAATGTTAATGATAAGTATTGTTATTTGCTCTGCAGGTGGTAGGCTATGCGCTTTGCAATCAAACGTAAATGGTTCTCATATCTAATTGAAGCGGTGCGCGATCTTTTCAGCGCACCTGCCAGTAACGGAGGCATGACGTGCTGAAAAGGCCTTTACTCGCCCTGCAGGGATGCTGGCTTGCCGGTGTTCTGGCCAGCGGCACGCTGATGGCAACTAGCAACATCATGGCGCAGGAAGAGCAGGGTGGGGCGCCGTCTGCGTTCCAGCAGCAGATTGAGGCAGCGGATGACTCGACCCGCTCAGCCATTGAAGAATTGCGCCGCCTTGAACGCGATACCCACCAGCTGCAAGCCGCCAACGCTGCCTTGAGTACCCGCCTGGTCAGCGAGGCCCAACACCAGCAGCGCCTTGAAAGGGCGCTGAATAACCTGGATGGCACCCGCGCTGCCTTGCCAGAGATCGAGCAGCTGATGAGGGAGCAATTAACCGCCTGGATCAATGCTGATCTGCCGTTTCTGAAAGACGAGCGCCTGGCGCGTGTGTCGCCCGCCGAACCTGCCCAGGCCGATAGCGCCACCCGGATTGCGGGCTTGCTGGAAGCCTGGCGCGCCGAACTGGCCTACGGCCGCGCAGTGGATAGCTGGCGCGGGCGCCTGCAACCGGATGAAGGCAGCCCCCGTGACGTCGAGTTCCTGCGCCTTGGCCGTATTGGCCTGTACTACCTCACGCCAGACGGTCGCCAGGGCGGCGTATGGGATGTCGAGAGCCGCCAATGGCTCACGCTGGATGAAACTGCCCGGCGCGAGGTGCGAAACGGCCTGCGAATTGCCGATGAACAGCGAACTCCCGAGCTTTTGCGTTTACCGCTTTCGGTGAGGGTGGAAGACGCCGCAGGAGGTCAGCGATGAAAGTACTGATCTGTCTAATCTTGCTGGCCAGCCTGGCCACCAGCGGCAAGGCGCTTAGCCAGACCGAAAGCCTGGTATCGCTACAGGACGCCCGGGAAGCGGCAAGCGCCTTGGATCAAGCCAGGCTTGAAGCGCTGCTCAATGACCCGCAGGCGCTGGATGCGGCGCTGGATGATGCCCGAGCCAAGCACCAGGCCGCTGAGCAGCAGCAGGCAGCCTTGGTGGAACAGCAGCAACAGCAAATACTGCGAGCACAAACCCTGACTGAGCGCCAAGGTGAGCAGGGCGAAACGCTAACGGCGCTGCTGGCGGATCTCTCCCGGCATAGTGAAGACGTGCGCAACGAACTGGGCGGCGATAGCTGGTTAACTTTAGAGGCCAATGCGCTGCCACCGCGCCTGGATGATATTGACGTATTGGCGCCTGAGCAGATTGAAACCCTGGTGGATAGCCTGGCGCGGCTGACTCAGCGCACCGGGCAGGCCGAGCGCCTTGAGCGGCCCGTGGCGGATGCCAGCGGCGAGATTGCCGTGCGTGATATTGTGCGCCTGGGGGATTTTGCGGCCTTTACCGATACTGCCTTGCTCAGCATGCCCCAGGAAGAAGGGCACTTGGCTGAAGTGCCGCGAACGCCCTCGGCAATCAGCGAGGTGCTGGCGGACTATCACCAAGGAGCCAGCCGCGTGTTTGCCATCGACCCGACCCAGGGAAGCGTTTTGAACGCCCTTGCTCAACAGCCCAGCCTGTTTGAGCGCTTCCATCAGGGGGGCTATGTGGGCTATGTCGTCGTCGCTTTAGGTGGTCTGGGGATGCTGGTGGCCCTGATACAGTATGGCTACCTGAGCGTGGTCAGTCTGCGGATGCGCCGCCAGTGCAAGGCCTTGGGTCAGCCATTGGCGAACAATCCCCTGGGCCGGGTGCTGGCGCGCTTCAAGGAGTTGGACAAGCATCAGGCTCCGGAGGCGCTGGAGGCCCGCCTGGATGAGGCTGTGCTGGCGGAGCTTCCACGTATTGAGCGCGGGCAACCGATTGTCAAGCTGCTGGCCGCCATTGCCCCGCTGCTTGGCCTGTTAGGCACGGTGACCGGCATGATAGTGACCTTTCAGGCGATTACTGTATTCGGCACCGGCGACCCCCAGTTGATGGCTGGCGGTATCAGCCAGGCGCTGGTCACCACGGTGCTGGGGCTGGTGACGGCCGTGCCGCTGCTGTTTGCCCAGACGGCCCTGGCGACCCGCAGCCGCCTGATCATTCAGACCCTGGAAGGCGAAGCGAGTGCTGCTCTGGCGGATCATCTCGAATCAGGTTCATTCTTACCGTTTTTTACCCTGCCTTCTGATAAGCACGGAGGGCTATGAAATGCCCGACTTGCCTTTGTGGCTGACACCGGTAGAGCGCCTGTTAGATGCAGGCGGGCCCGTGCTGGGCGTATTGGCACTGGTTGCGGTGATGGTATTTGGTATGGCAATTGAACGCTGGTGGTATTACCGCGTCAGCTGGCGCCTTGCCCGCCGCCAGCTGGTCCGCCGTTGGACGATGCGCAGCGATCATCGCAGCTGGAGTGCTCGCACGCTTCGACAGGTGTGGGCTCAGGCACTGGTGGCCAGGCTGCGCCGCCCCTTACCCTGGATCAAGCTGTTGGTGGCATTGTGTCCATTGCTTGGCTTGCTGGGTACGGTGACCGGCATGATCAGCGTCTTTGATAGCCTGGCCCTCAGCGATACCCATCAGGCCCGGGCCATGGCCGACGGTGTGGCGCGGGCCACGCTGCCCACCCTGACCGGCATGGCCATTGCGTTGGTCGGGCTACTCTTGATCAGCCGTCTGGAGCATGTAATCCGCCGGGAAGACCAGCGCCTGCATGATCGTCTGGCTCGCGCGCTGGAGGAAAACAATGCGTAGACGCCGTTCTATGGAATCCACGACAGACAGCAATGAGGTAAACCTGACACCGATGCTTGATGTGGTGTTTATCATGCTGATCTTTTTTATCGTCACCACCAGCTTCATCAAGGAAAGCGGCGTCGAGATCGAGCGCCCAGACGCCTCAGCGGCAACGCCTCGCCCGGAGGCTCAGGTGCTGGTGGCCATTACGCCTGAAGGCGCTGTCTGGGTGGATGGCAAGCCAGTGGATGTACATCGCATTGGCCAGCAGGTAGCCGGCATGCTGACCGATGACGGCGCTGTGGTTATTCAGGCAGATCGGGCGTCCACTACCGGTGTGCTGATTGAAGTGATGGACCACCTCAAGCAGGCCGGCGTTGAACAGGTCGCGGTAGCGGCAAACCGGAGCGAACAATGATGCGCCATCTGCTTTCCATGCTGGGAGGGATGACGCTGACAGTGGGATTGTTCTGGCTGATTGCCCTGATGGTCACCCCCCCGGAGCGGCCAGTGGAAGCCCCCGAAATGACGATGTCGATGACCCTGCTGGAAGCCACCGAGTCAACCGAAACGCCAGCTGAACAGTCAGCACCAACGCCTGCCGCCAGCGAAAGCCGGCCTGACGCAAAGGCGCGGCCTCCTCAGGTGGAGCCGGTGCCAGATGTGTTAGCGGACGCTGACAGTCAAGTGGTCAATGAAAGTGAAAGTCCGCAACCGGAACC
>NZ_VMQS01000001.1:35153-137648 GCF_007625055.1 Halomonas sp. | reverse complement strand
GCCTGCTTGATATCCAGCACTTCAATCGGCGCCTGTCTGGCCACCAGGCGACGCCTGCCTGCTTCAATAAAACGCACATCTATGACCGGATTATCGGCGCTGCCTTCCACACTGGCAATCTCCCCTTCACCAAAGAAATGATGACGCAGTCGCTGGCCGGGGTAATAGTCCACGCGGGTAGAGTAAGCCGTGCTGCTTTCGGCAATATGCGGCGTCCTGGGGCTGGCGGTAAGCGTTATATCGTCACGCCCGATCATTGTCAGGTAACGGCTGATAATGGAAGGTGATGTGACACTCACGGGTGGTTGTGCGTCGTGTTGCGACGGATCTTTTGCTGCAACCTGCAAGTGTTTCGCCACCTGCATACAATCCTGCCAGGCGCTTTCGGCGATAAACCGGCTCGGACGGTGCTCACCGCCATCATGCAATAGCAATAGTGTCCGCTGGGCGCGGGTAATTGCCACATAGAACAGCCGACGTTCTTCTTCAAGGCGTTCATCGTTGAGAGGGTTGTCGCGGCTATAATGGGGAAAATCCTCTTCATTCACCCCGGCCACCGCCACCAGTGGCCATTCCAGTCCCTTGGCCCCATGAACCGTGCTGATCAGCACCCCATTGGCCTGATTTTCAACCGGTCGTTCCAACAGTTCAATAAAGGCGTCCGGGTTTTGGACACTGTTCGCCTGCTCAATCAGCACATCCAGCAGACGCACATCCTCTTCGCCCTTATCACGCCGCGCGGCGGCCCGCTTAAGGGTTTTCTCGGCATCAATGCTATCCACCACATGCTGCAACAGCCTTGAAGTGGGCCATTGGCCTAGCCTGGGCAGTTCAATCAGCAGCATCCAGCGCTTTTTGAGGGTACGTTTCTGCCCGGGCTTGAGATCTGCCAGCACCGCAGCATCACGCTGGGGCCACTGCTGCGTGCGGGCCAGCTCAAAAGCCAGCCGTTGCAGGCGCTCACGGGCAACAAAAGGCGTGGGTTGCGCCAGCAAGAGAGTGACCAGCTCAGGGTCATTAAGCAGGACTGGCTGGCGTGCCAGCTTCAGGTAACCGGCCAACGCCTGAACCAGCGGCAAACGGAACACAAAACGGTCTTCCTGCTGCATGCGAAACGGTATACCAGCCTGGAGCAGTGCCAACTGAACAGGCACCGATAGCGCCCAGCTGCGCACCAGCAGACAGGCATCACTCAAAGGCCACCCCTGGGATTTCCAGTCAAACAGGGTATCCAGCAGCAGGCGGCTACCCTGCGCTACGTGAATCTCGGTGGTCGGGTTCCCGTCCGCCGCCAGGCACAGTTGATCCGGACGACGCTGGTTGGCGTGAATGGCGTGATTGGCCGCTAGCGCCAGAGCATGGCCATGGCGAAACGTTGTTGAGAGTGGGTAATCCGTTGCACTGCCAAAAGTAGCAGTGAAATTTTCCAGCATGGTATCCGGCCGAGCGCCTCGCCATTCATAGATACACTGGTTGGCATCCCCTACCGCCATGACTTCTGCCCGGGTACCCGCCAGCACCGCCAGCAGGCGCTGCTGGGCAGTATTGATATCCTGATACTCGTCAATGATGACATGATCCAGATAACCTTCCACCCGTTGGCGCAAACCGGTATCAGCCTCCAAGGCACGCAAAGGGCGATAAAGCAGGTCTGCATACGTCATGACCCCTGTCTCCTGCAGCAATGCTTCTGAGGCCTGAAAGGCAGCTGGAAAATAGTCGGTATCCGACTCATAACCCAGCCGCTGATGAAGCTCGTCCGGATCGGCCATCTCGGCTTTCACCAGCCCGCAGAAATGTGCCAATGCTTCCAGCCGTTCTCCCTCCAGAGCAGCTTCACGGCGCTCCGGCTGATCAGAAAGCACGTTCAGGCTGGCCTGTTTGAGCAGACGTTCCAACTGCCAGTCAGCGGATAGCAGACGACGTGGCTCAAGCGACTGCCAGCGGCTCAGGCTATTGGTCAGACGATAACCCAGGGAGTGAAAGGTACGAATATCCGGCAAAGGCTGGCCCGGCTGGGCCATCTGTTGCAACCGCCGCTGAAAATCATCGCGTGCCGAGCGGTTGAACATCAACACCAGGATGCGCTTGGGTACGACACCTTGGGCTAACAGATACAACACACGCGCCGCCATGGTAGTGGTCTTGCCGGCACCCGCCACCGCCGCCACCCGGGCGTGCCCGGCCTGATGTTCAACCACCGCCTGCTGCTGTTGCGTCAGCGGTATGTCCATCATGCTTTTCACGGCGCCTCGCCAGAGTCAATGACACCCAGCGTCTGCCAATGACCGCCGCTCCAAAAGCCGACGTCATACTGCCCGTCTTCGCCCTCGTGGGTTTCAGCACTATCAACCAGCTGATAGTAGACATTACGACTCAATCGCCCAGAGAGGCCAAAACGAACCATGACCTGGGGCACCTGCTCACCTTCAGGCGTTGTCGTCACTTGCAGGACATGGCTTTGATCCAGGCATAGTTGATCACCATACTGGGTGGTAAGCCACCAGTTACCACTGTACTGACGGGCCGCAACGATCAAAAAGGGGCAATCGGCGACTTCTATGCGCCAGCGCTCGTCTGGAGTCACCAGACAGATACCTTCAGGGTCCTGACGCAACAGACTTGCCATTAGACGCACCAGGTGTGGACGCGTAAAGGGTCGACCCTCATGCAGCCATTGACCATCTGCCTGAATAAGCAATGGCATATCACCCAGCAAAGGAGGATGCCACTCATCAAGCCGCGGGATTTCTGCTGCACCATCACCATGATGAAGGAGACGATCAATCTGCATGACGTTGCACCTCGATAGCAAAAGCAACCTGGTTGCTCAGTTGATCAGACCTGCCATGTTAAGCGCTTCACGTACCTTGGCCGGCGCTTCAGGCACAGCGGATCGAAACAAGTGATAAAAATTGGCCGTCGTTTGCATGGCCACTTCATCAACGCTGATACCACGCACCTCGGCTATACATTCGGCCACCGGCACAACCCAGGCAGGCTGATTAGGCTTGCCTCGATGTGGCACGGGTGCCAGATAGGGGCTATCTGTCTCGATCAGCAACCGGTCTAACGGGATCTGCCGGGCAACCTCGCGCAGAGACGCCGCTTTGGCAAAGGTCACCATGCCTGAAAATGAAATATAGAAACCCAGCCTGACGGCTTCCCTGGCCATCTCCAGATCCTCACTAAAGCAGTGCAGAACACCGCCCACCTCGGAATCAGAGTATTCACGCAGCAGCGCCAGGGTGTCTTCCTTGGCCTCCCGGGTATGTACGACTATGGGTAACTCCAGCTCCCGGGCAGCCAACAGGTGGCGCTTGAAACGTGCATGCTGAACATCTACGGGCACACTGTCCCGGTAGTGATAATCCAGGCCGGATTCACCTATCGCTACCGCCCCATACTGGTCGGCAGCGGCGACAATATCAGCGACGTCAGGCTCTTTTTCTGCGCTATGCAAGGGGTGAAGCCCAGCTGAAATCGCCACGTCCTGATGCTGCCGGGCAATTGCAGCCAGTCCAGGCACGTCTTCCAGGGTCACTGCAATAGCCAGAAACTGGCTGACATCAGCGGCACGGGCAGCGTTCAGGGTGGCGGCCAGATCGCCAGCGTGAGTTTTATCCGACAAACGGTCCAAGTGGCAGTGAGAATCAACAAACATGGGGAACTCAACAGAATAAGTGAAAAATGATAGCCGGCAGACGTTCACACAATGTCTGCATTCACAAAGTGTAAGAAGGTGCGGCCTGATCCAGCTGCCCGGCCAGCAAGGCTTCTATACGATCGCGTGCATGGTGGTCCTGCTGAGTGAAGTGGACGCCAATGCCCGGAATGCGCCGTCCGCTTACGCCCTCTGGCGAGAGCCAGGCCACCTTGCCATTGATCACCAGACGCTCGTCATCACCCGGCAGGGTCAGAAGCAACACCACCTGTTGACCCAGGCTATAAAGCCTCGGCGTAGGAACAAAAATGCCGCCGCGCTCCAGAAAAGGCATGTAGGCAGACAGCAATGTAGGTATATCCGGGATCTGAAGCGATAATGCCTTGTGAGCAGTCATACCTGGCAACTCCTTTATCGCGGTTCATGAGCGCAGAAGCGCTGCCCAGCGCACCAGCCAGGCCTCCAGGACCAGCTGTGGATTGGGGTTTGCCCCTACCGCCAGCAAGCGTCGCTGTTCCTGCGCGTAATCAAGCAGACGAAACCAGTCCTGAACACGGCCATTTTTGAGTGCCTGACGGTATAGTGGGATCAGATCGGTATTATGCAATCCTGACGGATGACCGGAAAGACCGAAACGGATGAGATCCTCCAACCATGTAATACCGTACCACAGGATGGCATCCAGCGCCTGACGGTCTAACCGGGCCGCCTCACTGACAGGCTCGGCGCCGCGCATCAACTGCTCAAAGGTATCGTGCAGCTGATGACGAAGGGTACGCTGATCAGGTGCTGCCAGCTCCACTGCCAACAGCGGCAAACCGGCAGACACCTGCCACCAGAAATACGCTTCTTCTTCGCTGTTAAGCTGCTCGATCAACCAGCCTCTGCACTGTGCAAAGTCAACCGTCGGCAGTGACCACTGTTGACAGCGTGAACGGATTGTCGGCAGCACGCGTGAGGGCACATCCGAAAGCAGGATGAAGAGGGTCTTGCCTCCCGGCTCTTCAAGGCTTTTGAGCAGCGCATTGGCGGCAGCTGTATTCATGGCTTCCGCCGGTGAAATCACGATCACCCGATACCCGCTTTGCTGAGCCGTCTGTGAGACAAAACGGTTGACCTCACGAATCGGGTCAATACGGATCTGGCGCTTGCCTTCCTCCGGTGAGATGCGCAGGAGGTCAGGATGGTATCCGGAAGCCAGCATCTGGCAGCTATGGCATTGTCCGCAGGGCATATCGCCTGGCTGGGCGCACAACATGTGCGACACCAGGGCATCCGCGAGTTGCTGCTTGCCCACGCCATGTGGTCCGTCAAGCAGCAGCGCATGGGGAAAGCGCCGGCTATCATGCAGGCGCATCAATTGCGCCCAGACCGCCTGATGCCAGGGCAATACCCGGCCTAGCGCATCCATGAGGGCACCCGCTCGGCCAGCACGCACTCAATGGACGCCTGCACGGCTTCCAGCGACTGTTCAGCGTCAATCACGGCAAACCGCTGGGGGGCCTGCTGTGCGCGTTGCAGATAGGCATCGCGCACGGCGCTGAAAAACGCCTGTTGCTCGCGTTCGAAACGGTCTCTCTCGCCCCCTGATTGCGAAAGCCGCGAGGCCACCCGCTGGGCACCTGCTTCGGCGGGCATATCCAGCAGTAGGGTCAGATCGGGTTGCAGGTCATGCTGAACAAAACGTTCCAGGGTAGCGATGCGCTCGACATTAATACCCCGACCGCCGCCCTGATAGGCATAGGTGGCGTCGGTAAAGCGATCACATACCACCCAGGCACCTTGCTTCAGCGCAGGCAGAATCTTTTCATTCAGGTGTTGAGCACGGGCGGCAAACATCAGCAATAGCTCAGCATCGCTGCTGAGCGGTTCGACCGGTGCCGGGTCAAGCAGCAGTTCCCGAATGGCTTCTGCCCGTGGCGTACCGCCAGGTTCACGCGAACTGATGACCGTAAGTCCCTGCTGCTTCAGCCATTCAACCACCCACTGAAGGTTGGTTGACTTTCCCACGCCTTCACCGCCTTCCAGGGTAATAAAACGCCCGCGCTGCTTCATGATGGCCTCTTATCCTTTGGCTTCCAGTGGCGATAACCGGGCCTTCAGTTATCTCGATTACGGATGTAGCGATTGACTGCATTGTTATGTTCTCGCAAGGTGCGCGAAAAATGATGAGTGCCATCGCCTTTGGCGACAAAATAAAAGGTATCTCCTGGCAACGGATCGACGGCGGCTTCAAGCGATGCCTGACCCGGCATGGCAATAGGCGTGGGCGGCAAGGCATCAATCACATAGGTATTGTAGGCCGTTGCCTCGCGAAGATCCGCATAGGTGATCCGCCCGTCATAATCTTCGCCCATGCCGTAGATCACCGTCGGGTCAGTCTGCAGACGCATGCCGCTCTCCAGACGACGCTTGAAAACGCCGGCAATCTGGCGACGCTCTTCAGGCGCTCCGGTTTCACGCTCGATCAGCGACGCCATGATCAAGGCCTCATAAGGCGATTCAAGCGGAAGTTCGTCCTGACGCTCGGCCCACACCTGTTCAAGCGCGCGGTCCATCTTTTCCAGCGCCTGGCGCAGAATATCCACATCACTCATGCCCAGGTGGTAGCGATAGGTATCCGGGAAAAAGCGCCCTTCAGGATGGTCGCCTTCACGCCCCAGGAGCGTCATCACCTCGGCATCACTGAGCCCGCCCGTGCGCTGTTCAAGCTTCGCTGCAGCCTCCAGCTGGGCGCGCATCTGACGGAATGTCCAGCCTTCCGGAATGGTCAGGGGATAAGTGACAATCTCGTTGTTTTCAAACACTGCCAGCAGATCACGGCCCTGCATTTCAGGCAGCAGACGATATTCACCTAAACGGATTGAAGGCACGTCATCAGGTGCCAGACGCGTCAGCAAGCGAAACGCCCAGGCGTCGCTGATCACCCCTTGAGCAGCAAGGTCGTTCACCACGCGATTAAAGCCTGCGCCAGACGGCACTTCATACAGGGTAGGCGTTTCTATGCTCAGGGGCGCATCAAGGCGGCTCTGCCAGTAAAAGTAGCCTCCTGCTGCACCCACCGCCGCCAACAGGGCAACTGCCAACAACACAGCCAGTAAACGTTTCACGACGGCAGTTCTCCTGATCTTGATAGACTTGCTTGAAAATATAGTTCAACCAGCGCTTAGCCTGCATTATCCGGCGGATAGCCCATCAGTGGGTGAGCCAGCGCCTGAAGTGGATCACCCGCTGCCAATGGCAAGCGCTGAAGGTGCTCACCCGTCGTTGTCACCAGCGCCGTCACGGGCCAGACGCCCTGAACCGAATTCGCCACCCAGAGTCGCTCGACGTCCTGAAGACTGGATAGCGGCAGAGTCCCCTCTCGCACCCATCCCCGCTCAAGCAGTGCTGCCCTCAAGGTACCGGCCACGCCACACTGCTCCAGTTCCGGCGTCCAAAGTCGGCCGCCCGCCTGCCAGAACACATTCATGCTCGTGGCTTCAATCAGATTGCCCTGCTGGTCAGCCAGCAACCCCTCAGCAATGGCCGGATGCTGGCATTCCCGCCGTGCCATCACATTTTCAAGCCGATTCAGATGCTTGATACCTGCCAGCAGAGGCTGATGCCCAAGGCGCAACTGGCATACACAGACTGAAATGCCTTCTCGCCAGCGCTGGGGTATCGGCGTAAAGGATGAACGGTGGCTTAACAGGCGAGGCGCTGGATCTGGCGGACACGCATAACCCCGACCACCGCTGCCCCGGGTGACAATTATCTTGAGCACCTCGAGCCCAGTGTCAGACGCCTGGCCTGGAGATGCCTGCCAGCAGGCCTCCAGCGCTTGATCACTGGGCGGGGAAATAGCCAGCGTGGCACAGCCACGTAATAACCTGGCACGATGATATTGCCAGAGTACGGGCTGACCACCGCGTAACAGCACGGTTTCAAATACCCCATCACCATAAGCCAAACCGCGGTCATCAAAGGGCACCGTGGACAGTGTCGACATCCAGGCTCCGTTTGTCTCAGACTTTCTTGAACAGCAGAGAGCCGTTGGTGCCGCCAAAACCGAAAGAGTTGGAAAGCGCCACATCAATATTCATCTTGCGTGCTGTGTGTGGCACGTAATCCAGGTCGCAACCTTCCTGAGGGTTATCCAGGTTGATGGTGGGCGGGGCCACCTGATCACGAATAGCCAGGACACTGAACACGGCTTCAACCGCTCCGGCAGCACCTAGCAGGTGGCCAATCATCGATTTGGTTGAGCTTACCGCTACCTGCTTGGCAGCGCTGCCCATCACATATTCAATCGCACGGCTTTCTGCCAGGTCTCCGGCTTGCGTCGAGGTGCCGTGGGCATTGACGTAATCCACTGCTTCCGGATTGAGCTGGGCATCGCGGATCGCATTGCGCATTGACAGGGCAGCACCGCGACCGTCTTCGGGCGGCGCCGTCATGTGATAGGCATCGTCACTCATGCCAAAACCGGCCAGCTCGGCGTAAATAGGCGCACCACGCGCAACAGCATGCTCGTATTCTTCCAACACCATGACCCCTGCACCGTCAGACAGTACAAAGCCGTCACGGTCAGTATCCCAGGGACGGCTTGCCGCTTTGGGGTCATCATTACGGGTCGACAGCGCGCGTGCGGCAGAAAAACCGCCCAGCCCCAGCGGGGTGGTCGCCATTTCGGCGCCACCGCAGATCATCACATCTGCGTCACCATAGGCGATGGTGCGAGCACTGTAGCCAATATTGTGCGTCCCGGTGGTGCAGGCGGTAGTGATCGCGATGTTGGGCCCTTTAAAGCCGTGCTGGATCGCAATGTTGCCGGAGATCATGTTGATAATAGAGCCCGGCACAAAAAAAGGCGAAATACGACGTGGGCCACTTTTCAATAGCGCTGAATGGTTGTGCTCGATCATCGGCAAACCGCCAATCCCGGAACCAATCGCCACGCCAATGCGCTCAGCGTTATCTTCAGTACACTCAATACCTGAATCATTAATTGCCTGTGCGCCGGCAGCCATTCCATATTGAATGAAAAGATCCATCTTACGTGCGTCTTTAGGGTTCAGATAGGGACTGATATCAAATGCCTTGACCGAACCACCAAAGCGCGTATTAAAACCACTGGTGTCAAAGTCATCAATCAGGGCAATTCCACTGTTGCCTGCTGTAATATTTGCCCATGATTCATCGACAGTGTTTCCTACAGGGGTCACCAGGCCTAGCCCAGTTACCACTACCCTTTTACGTGCCATGCGTTTTCCTCCAGGCATCCATGGTGACTTAACCCGTTCAGGTTATTGCGGCACCTGCCATCACTGTGACGAGTGCGCCCATTCCATTTGTGAACTGGGCGATGTGAGCTGAATTGTCTTCCATCAGCAGAAACGACCGCTGAAAGAAAATGACGTTGCCACAGCCTCACAGTATAACGAAATTTAACCGCTGCGTAGATGCCCGGCGTTTGTCCGCGTGAATGTTTTAAAGCCTGATACAAGAAAGCCGCCCCATTCAAGGGCGGCTTTTCATCAGGCGGTCAGGCCGCCTCGGCTCGTGCCATCAATGCCGCCCCTTACTGGTGGGCGTTGACGTAATCGATAGCTTCCTGAACCGTGGTGATCTTTTCAGCTTCTTCGTCAGGAATTTCAGTGTCGAATTCCTCTTCAAGCGCCATCACCAGTTCAACGGTGTCGAGAGAATCAGCACCCAGGTCTTCGGTAAAGGAAGATCCATTCTGGATATCTTCTTCTTTAACGTTCAGGCGCTCAGCCACTACTTTTTTTACGCGCTCTTCGATTGTACTCATTAACGTACTCCAGTCATTCACGTTAGCCGTTAGGTAAACAGCCATTTGGAAACCGCAAGCCAAAAGCTGCGGAGTAGTTTATAGACGCCCCTTGATAGACGCAACCGCGAAAATCAAAGGCATCATCGCATATTCATACCGCCGTTAACCTGTAGGGTCTCACCGGTGATGTATCCTGCTGCATCGCTGGTCAGAAACCCGACAGCGGCGGCGATTTCTTCGGGTGTGCCCAAGCGCGCCAGCGGAATCTGTTTCAATAACATTTCATGCTGCGCTTCCGGCAATGATTGCGTCATATCGGTCGCGATGAATCCGGGAGCCACATTATTGACGGTAATATTTCGTGATGCCACTTCCCTGGCCAACGAGCGGCTGAAACCCTCCATACCCGCTTTGGCGGCGGCATAGTTAGCCTGGCCCAGGTTCCCCATGGTGGCCACCACCGAGCTGATCGACACAATGCGCCCAAAGCGGGCTTTTGTCATCCCACGCAGACACGCCTTGCTTACACGATAGACAGATTTGAGATTGGTATCCAGAACCTCATCCCATTCGTGTTCTTTCATGCGCATCAGCAGATTATCGCGGGTAATGCCGGCATTGTTGACAAGGATAGTCGGCACATCGAAATTTTCACCAATCTGCTTGAGCACGCCATCAATGCTGACCTGATCGTTGACATTCAGGCACATACCCGCACCGTCGAAACCTTGCGCCTTGAGGTCTGCGTCAATTTTTTCAGCGCCCGATTCGCTGGTGGCCGTGCCCACCACGATTCGTCCTTGACGTGCCAACTCATGAGCAATCGCCCGCCCGATACCACGGCTAGCCCCTGTGACCAGCGCCACTTTGCGTTCTTCTGTCATCAGCTCAGTCCTTAACTCTGTCTTCAGCTCGATTATCTGGCTAATCAGCGGCGATATTGACAGGCATCCGCATCAATTGCCCCGCACACTCATCTAGCGTTGCATATCGCTACTGGCAGCGACCGTTTCACGTGCCAGCTCCAGTGCCGCACTCAAACTGTCCGGATCGTTGACTGCCAGCCCCCTGCTGCCACGAACAATTCGCTTATTCAGGCCGGTCAACACTTTACCGGGCCCGCACTCAATAAAGGTTTCAGCTCCCTGTTCGCTCATGGCCTCCACGCATTCGGTCCAGCGTACTGGACGATATAACTGCTCGACAAGTCGGGTGCGCAAGGTATCAACGTCGGCATGCGCTCTGGCATCAACATTCTGGATAACGCTGTAGCGCGGCGCCCGAAGATCAATGGACTGTATCGCTGCAGACAGACGTTCTGCCGCTGGCTTCATCAGAGCACAATGAGACGGAACCGACACCGGCAGGGGCATGGCACGTTTGGCGCCGGCGCCCTGACAAGCTGCAATCGCCCTTTCCACTGCACCTTTGGAGCCGGCAATCACCACCTGGCCGGGCGCGTTATAGTTGACGGCCGATACAACCTCTCCTTGCGCAGCTTCAGCACAGGCTGCTTCAACTGCTGCGTTTTCGAGCCCGAGAATGGCTGCCATCCCCCCTTGACCGGCAGGTACGGCTTCCTGCATGGCGTCACCGCGCAGGCGAACCAGCTTTATACCTTCAGCAAAGCTCATCACACCTGCGCACACCATGGCACTGTATTCACCCAGGCTGTGACCTGCCATGACGACTGGACGAGGACCTTCCAACTCCTGCCAGACACGCCAGATGGCGACACTCGATGCCAACAGTGCCGGCTGGGTACAGGCAGTCGCATTCAACGATGCTTCCGGGCCTTCCTGCACAACCTTCCAGAGGTCATAACTCAAAGCATCCGCTGCTTCTTCAAACGTTGTACCGACTACACTGTAGCGCTCGGCCAGCTCTCTAAGCATTCCCAGCTGTTGAGAGCCCTGCCCGGGAAATATGAGGGCAAGGGGTTGAGACATGTCGTTCACCTTTGCTCTGGTTGGCGTTTGCTCTTATGAGCGATAAACCACTGGCGACCAATGTTTTTATTGGGCACGTGTTGCAAAGAACCATCCCCGATGTTCTCTGCATTAAAATATCTGCCTTTTCGACGATCAGCTCAGTCACTCAGAACGTCTTGGCAACTGCATCAGGCGATGGGCAAGTCGTTCGGGCAACTGTTGAGCAACTTCATCGATGGCGCGCGCCACAGCGTAACAAAAGCCATCTGCGTGGCTGGCGCCGTGACTCTTGACCACTGTTCGGGAAAGCCCCAAAAGGCTGGCCCCATTATAGCGCACTGGATCAAGCTCCTGCTTGAGCCGTTTCAGCGCGGGTCGAGCCAGAAAGCCTACCAGACGCCCTGTCAGACGCGACTCAAACGTTGCCTGAACCCTTTCCACCAGCATGCGAGCCAACCCTTCACTGGATTTAAGCACCGCATTACCCACAAAACCATCGCAGACAAGCACATCAAGGTAACCCTGAAAAAGATCGCCGCCTTCTGCGTAACCCTGATAATCAAATAGCGAGGCCTCGTTTATCGAGCGGATAAGTATATCCGCCTCACGCACGACCTGCCCCCCTTTGGTGGCTTCAACCCCCACATTGAGCAACCCAACCCGAGGCCTGGCAACACCATCAACACATTGGGCCATGACAGCGCCCATCAGGGCAAACTCCACCAGACGCTGGGCAGGGGAGTCGACATTGGCACCCAGATCCAGCAGGTAGCAGTGCTTGCCATTGCGGGTCGGGATGGAGGTACTGATAGCTGGACGGGTAACGGTGGGTAAGGTCCCTAGTTCTCGACGTGACAAGGCAACCAGCGCCGCCGTGTTGCCGGCACTGACACCGGCGTCGGCGTCTGGAGGCCTGTCAGGATGCACAAGTGAACGAAGCATTCTTGCCATGCTCGTCTGCTGACCATGACGAAGCGCCCATGCAGCTGATGCCTCAGGAGGTACCACGTGTGTAGCATCGCATACTGACATACGCGATGCTGCCGCAACCAATGGCTGCGGCAAGCGCGAAAGTTCGGCAGTAATCTGCCGACTTGGACCAAACAGCAGAAATCGCACATCAGGATACAGGCACGCTGCCTTGGCAACACCTTCGATAATCGCGGGCGGACCCAAATCACCGCCCATGACATCTATTGCAATGCGCACACTAATGAACCATGTCTATTGGATCATCGCTGTCTGGCTGAGCCAGCGAACGTTGCAAGCGTTATACTTCAACCACTTTACGGCCACGATAGAAGCCGTCAGCTGCCACGTGATGACGAAGATGAGTAGTACCTGTTTCCTTGTCCTGAGACAGGGTAGGTGCACTCAGAGCATCGTGACTGCGACGCATGCCGCGCTTGGAACGGGTTTTACGGTTCTTTTGGACTGCCATGATTAATTACTCCAGATGTAGAGAAAAACTATTTTTTGCCTTTTGAAGTGCTGCTGTCTTTCAACGTGTTCAGCACGGCAAAGGGGTTTGTGGCTGATGAAGCACCAGTATCATCATCAGCCTTGCTGACCAACTGCTGTGCTGAAACACCACAATCCTGCTCGTCGTGATAGACAACCTGGGGAAGACTGAGAATTAGCTCATCTTCCACGACGGTCAGCAAGTCAAGCTGTTCATTTTCCACCAGCACAGGCTCATGGCTTGACGGCAACTCACCGGCAAGCGCTTCATCGCTGACCATACCGAGCAGAAAATGGCTTTCGACCATCTGCACCATAGGCTCCAGGCAACGTCGGCAGGCAAGCGACAGCTCTGCCTGCAAATGGCCACGAATTTCACGACGCCCCTGGGCATTGACAGCAAACTCAAGTACCACCTGGCACTGACCGGTTTGCGGACCAGCCTCTTCGGCCAGACGCGCCAGTGAATCAAGCGCAACCGTGCCTTCAAGGCGTTCGTGGCGGGCTGCAAGCTTATAAGGCTCGACCCGGCTGGGAATTTGTGAGGTCAACATAGGCGCGCAATGATAGGCACTCCCCCCGTCGCTGTCAAAGCCAGCGCGATATTTATTGCCGGTAGGCGTGCAACTCCCGCTTGGTTACACTGCAACCAGACTCTTATAACCAGCGTCGATTACCTCTGAGGAACCTCAAGATGCCAACTGACACCCCTTTGATTCTCGCCTCAAGCTCTGCCTCACGCCGAGATTTGCTTGACCGTCTGCGTATCCCCTATCGGGCTCACTCACCGGACATTGATGAGACACCGCATCCAGACGAGACGCCCGAGGCCCTGGTGCATCGCTTGGCATTGAGCAAGGCGCAGGCGATTGCAGATGAGTATCCGCACCACTGCATTATCGGCTCGGATCAGGTGGCCATCTTCGGAAATGATATTCTTGGCAAGCCGCTCAGCGAAGAAAAAGCCTGCGCCAACTTACGCCGCTTTTCAGGCCAGCGCGTCACTTTTCTGACCGGCCTGGCGCTGGTCGACACACGGCACGGGCAACATCAAGTGCATGTAGAACCATTCGAAGTAGTCTTTCGCCGTTTGTCAGAAAACGAAATCCGTTACTACGTTGCCCAGGAACAGCCACTTAACAGTGCTGGCAGCTTTCGCATGGAAGGCCTGGGGATTGCTCTGTTTGAGGCCCTTGAGGGCCAGGATCCCAACGCCCTGATTGGCCTGCCGATGATTGCCCTGTGCCGGATGCTGCGCCAGGCGGGCATTGACCCGCTTGACGCCAGCACCTTTATGCCGTGACCTATCAACCTCAGTAGGAGGCGTCCGACGGCACCTGCAATGAAACCGGCGACGGCGAGCTTTTCAGGCCCAACAGCTGAGCCGCTGTCTGGGCAAAGCGGCGTGACAGGCGCTCAAAAGGATCCTGCGCTGGGGTATAGTCCTCCCAGCGCGCCTCATCGAAATACGATCGGGATAATGATTCCAGTGAATCAAGGCGATCAATCAGGCCCAGCTCTATTGCCTGCTCGCCGCTCCAGATCAGACCTGAAAAGATCTCGTCGTCATCGCTCAATCGTTCACCCCGCCCAGCGACCACATCATCAATGAACTGCTGGTGAGTGTTATCCAGTACCTGTTGCCAGAACTCGGTAGTGTCTTCATCCAGCGGCTTGAAAGGATCGAGAAAAGCCTTGTTTTCACCCGCCGTCAGCACACGACGCTCGATCCCAAGCGAGTCAATTGCGCGCTCAAAGCCAAAACCGGAATAAATGACACCGATGCTACCCACCAGGCTGGCAGGTGAAGCGGCAATCTCATCTGCTGCCGCTGCAATGTAGTAGGCACCACTGGCCCCAATATCCTCTATCAGGGCAATAATGGGTTTATCGCCCGTGTCGCGCAGGCGCATGATTTCCGCATATATGCGCTGCGACTGGACGGGACTGCCCCCCGGGCTGTTGATATGCAGCAGGACCGCCTCGGTATGCTCGGCCTCCCAGGCACGATTCAAGCCGCTGATGACACGCTCAGCATTGGCGGGTGAGTCACTGGCAATCACGCCGTCCACCGTGACAATCCCCAAGTGTGGCTGGGCAGGCATGCCGCGACCCGCCCCGACCAGGATGGCGCTGGAAAAAGCACCCCACAGCAAAGCGACAATAATCGCTACAAATATAAAACGGAAAAACAGCTTCCAGCGACGGCTGCGGCGCTGTTCGGTGAGCACACCACCAATCCAGCGATCCATCATCTCCAGCTGCATCAGACGCTGACGCTCCACGAGCGCCTCAGCATCCTCACTCGCCGCAGGCTCAGCCTCCTCGGTTTGGCGTTTCTGCGCGCCCGCCCCAACCTCCTGGGTCCAGGGATCGGGCCCGGGTCTATCGTCTTCGTCAGGCGTATTCTCTTTGCTCATACCAGCTCCTCGTTCAGGTTCCAAGCTCGCGGTTCAGCCAGTCAAACAGGCTATCGACACTATGGGCGATAAACTCCGGTTCACAGGTGGTCAGCCGCTCCACGCTGTGCACACCATAACTCACCCCGACACTAGGCATGCCCAGCGCGCGCGCCATTGCCAGGTCGTATTCGGTATCCCCGACCATGACAGCCCGCTCTGCGGGCAGAGAGAGTTCTTCCAATAATTCACTGAGCATCTGCGGATGCGGTTTGGAGCGGGTTTCGTCCGCCGTGCGGCTGGCGTGAAACCAGTCACCACTTCGGGTCTGTTCAAAGATGCGTGCCAGCCCCTTACGGGTCTTGCCGGTTGCTACCGCCATTTTCAGCTCGGAGCGCTCTCTAAGCCCGTGAATATGCTGCTCAACGCCCTCGAAAAACGTCATTGGCGTGTTATCGGCATGCACAAAGTGATGGGCATAGCATTCACGTAGTCGCGTTGATTGCGCCTCACTTATACCAGGAAACAGGGTCGCCACTGCCTCGGGCAGCCCCAGGCCAATAATATTTTCGACCGCTTTATCCGTCGGCGAAGGCAACTGTGCATCCCGGGTGGCCTCCCGCATGCAGGCAACAATTTTAGGCACTGAGTTCATCAGGGTGCCGTCCCAATCAAAAATCACAAGATCAAAGCGCATAATATCTTAATGTCCGCTATTGTCGGGCCTGACGTAATACATCTTCCAGCGTGTCAGGCAAAGCAGCCTTGACGGTTACCGGACGACCATTGGTTGGCTCAGGAAAGGTTAATGCATGGGCATGCAGGAATAATCGGCCTACCTTCATGCGGCGTGATAATTGCTCGCTTTCACGGCTGGGATATTTGTCATCGCCCAACAGTGGATGCCCTGCATGGGCGGCGTGAACACGAATCTGATGCGTTCGGCCAGTCACTGGCTCGGCTTCAATCAGGGTTGCACGTTCGTAGGTTTCCACAACTGAGAAGCGTGTGCGTGACACTTTGCCAGTCGGATCTACCCGCACGCGTCGTTCACCGTTACCAGCCTCATAGCGGTCCAGTCGGGCACTGACATAGCTTTTCTTGGCTGGCCAGCGGCCACTGACCAGCGCCAGGTAACGCTTTTCCATGGCATGCTGTTTCAACGCTGTGTTCAAGGTTACCAGTGCATCACGGGATTTTGCCAGCAACAGACATCCCGAGGTATCACGGTCCAGCCGGTGCACCAGCTCCAGGAACGTCAGGTCATCCCGCACCTGGCGAAGCGCCTCAATCAAGCCAATCTTGACACCACTGCCACCGTGCACTGCAAGACCGGAAGGTTTGTTAAGCACCAGCCAATCCGGCCCTTCCATGATCACACTACCCAGCAATACATCGCGCAGGTTGTCGCTGACTTCCTTGACCGCCTCACGGGGCGCCAGGCGCAGTGGGGGCACACGCACCCGATCACCACCCTGGAGGCGGTAGTCCACCTTGACCCGCTTCTTGTTAACCCGCACCTCGCCTTTACGCACGATGCGATAGATCAAGGCTCTAGGCGCCCCTTTAAGGCGCGTCATCAGGAAATTATCGATGCGTTGCCCGGCCTGTTCGGGGGTAATCTCAACCCATTGCACTTCACGCCCTTCGGCCATGCGTCTGCGCTCCTGCTGAATGAACCAAAAGCGGCATTCTAGCCCAGACGCCAACGTATTGCGTCAATTGCTGGTGAGCCGCTTTACTGTTATATTCCAAGCTGCTCACTATAAAAGCGCCTGCTCGACCAACACGCAGGCCTGAGCGAAGCGGAAATGGCCGTGTATGCACGGCCATAAGCGCTGATTAAAAATTGCAGGACTCTGCCGCTAACGTTGGTTTGTTGGCAGTTGCAACTCATAACAGATCGTCACTGGTAATCAGCAATAACCAGTTGCAGATAAACAGTTAGAAGCTGTTAATTTGCCGTTGATTGACCATGGTGGTGAATTAACGGCAGGAAACAAAGCGTCAGCCGGGGACACTGACCCAACGCTGAAAATAGCGACAGTCCTAGTGGCTTCGGTTGAAAGATATAGATGTAAGTTACGCCACGTCAGGCAGCTAGGCGTTAAAATGTCATTAAACGCATGCCTGCCTGATAACTATGTTCAACGTTGTGCCGGTAGCCGACGTTGGCAAATCGATGAATGCCAGGTGTTGGCGGAGTCAGCAGGGCCGGGGGATATGACATCCGCCGAAATATGTCCAGCCTTCGCCACGTACTCAAGAACCTCGTCAGCCGAGCAGTTATGCTTGCCCGGCATGATGCGTTTGCATATCCATGCGCCGAGCACAAGCACGCAGCAGCGCGATTTGCCACTCGTCTTCCCAACGGGTGGGGCACCGGCACGCATCGCTATGTGAGACAACATGAAACGTATGCTCATCAATGCGACCCAGCCAGAAGAGCTGCGCGTCGCCCTTGTCGATGGCCAACGCCTGTATGATCTGGATATTGAATCCGGAGCACGAGAACAGAAAAAAGCCAATATCTATCGCGGCAAAATCACCCGCGTAGAACCTTCTCTTGAAGCCGCCTTTGTTGATTTTGGCGCGGAACGTCATGGTTTTCTGCCACTCAAGGAGATTTCTCGCGAGTATTTTGTCAAGGATGTGTCAGGGCGCCCCAGCATCAAGGAAGTGCTGAAAGAGGGACAGGAAGTCATCGTTCAGGTTGACAAGGAAGAGCGTGGCAATAAAGGCGCTGCGCTGACAACCTTTGTCAGCCTCGCCGGCCGCTTTCTGGTACTCATGCCTAATAACCCACGTGCGGGGGGGATTTCCCGGCGTATCGAGGGGGAAGAGCGCAGCCAACTCAAAGACGCCATGAACCAGATGACGGTGCCCAACAAGATGGGGCTTATCGTACGCACCGCTGGTATCGGCCGTTCTCCTGAGGAACTGCAATGGGATCTTGACTACCTGGTTCAGGTGTGGGAATCCATCACGTCGGAAGCCACCAAACGCCCGGCCCCCTTCCTGATCTACCGGGAATCCAATGTTATCATTCGCGCCATGCGTGATTACCTGCGTCAGGATATTGGCGAAGTCCTGATTGACAGCCCTGATATCTACAGTGATGCGCTGAATTTCATTCGCCAGGTCATGCCTTCGTATCAGCAGAAGATCAAACTGTACGAGGACGAAGTCCCTCTATTCTCACGTTTCCAGATCGAATCCCAGATCGAGACGGCCTATCAACGGGAAGTCAAATTACCCTCCGGTGGCTCCATTGTGATTGATCACACTGAAGCACTGGTATCCATTGATATCAACTCGGCTCGAGCCACCCGTGGCAGCGATATCGAAGAAACCGCCCTGCAGACCAACTCGGAAGCTGCCGATGAAATTGCCCGGCAACTGCGCCTGCGTGATATCGGTGGCCTGGTGGTTATCGACTTTATCGATATGGGACCGGCACGTAACCAGCGTGAAGTTGAAAACCGCATGCGCGATGCCTTGAAGCTCGACCGTGCGCGGGTTCAGATCGGACGTATTTCACGCTTTGGCCTGATGGAAATGTCGCGCCAGCGACTGCGCCCATCTCTTGGCGAAACCAGCGGCGTGGTCTGCCCACGCTGTAACGGTCAGGGTACTATCCGCGACGTGCGCTCTCTTTCGCTTTCCATCATGCGCCTGATCGAAGAAGAAGCCATGAAGGAGCGCAGTGCCCAGATCCGCGCCATTCTGCCAGTACCAGTGGCGACTTATCTGCTTAATGAAAAACGCAGTGTACTCGCGGATATCGAGGCGCGCCAGGAAGTGCGCGTTGTCCTGTTACCTAACCCGGAAATGGATACACCGCATTACGACGTTCAGCGCCTGCGCGATGATCATCTTGATGAAGAAGATTTCCAGTCAGTTTCCAGCTTTGAGATTTCGACTGACAGCGATGTTGGCAAAGAGCCGGAGCACAGCTTCAAGCCACCCGCCCAGCGCGCTGAAGCAGCCGTCAAGAGCGTCGTCCATAACGCCCCGGCACCCGCATCGCTTCAGAATGATACGCAGTCTGACCCACTGGCACCGGCGCCCGCCTCTTCAACTCTGGTAGGCCGCTTGATACGCAGCGTAGCGAAACTGCTGGGTGGTGAAGACGAACAGCCCGCCAAGGACAGTGCGACACCGCAGGCAACTGCGCGTCAACCAGTCGCTCAGCCATCGGGAAACACCACCCAAGCTTCCCAACGAAGCAACGCTGGCAAAGGCACGAGTAGTAAAAACAGCAGCGCCAGAAACGGTTCAGGTCGCAATAGTTCCAATAAGGACAGTTCCAATAGAAAGATTTCGAGCAGAGACAGCACAGACAAGGATAGTGGCAGTAAGGAAACTCGCACTCAGCAGGACGATAACAAACGCAGCCCAGCAAAATCTCGCCGCCAGGAAAGCAGCGCTCAGCAAGACGTAGCACCTCCCAGGGAAGACACGACCAAGGACGATACCGCCGAGAAACGCAGTGGTCCCAGTCGTACACGCAACCGCCGCAAGCATCCTCAACAGGACAAGAACAGCGGGCAGGGTCGTCAGCAGAACGCTGCTGATAAGCCAACGACAGCCAGCGCTGACGCTGACAACGCCGCCAAATCTCCTGCCAATGAAGCCACAAAGCAGGCTCCCAAGGATAATAAGGCATCGCCAGAGACAGTCCAGGATGACGGCAAGCCCAAGCGTACCCGCAACAATCCGCGTGATCGCTCACGCAAGTATGCGTTGAGCCCGGACGCTCAGGCTGAGCAGGAAAAACTGCAGAAAGAAGCCGAGGAAACCGCAGCAGAAAGGCAGGCAGCGCTTGCTGAAGCGCCCGCAGCCGATGTGTCTGCCAATGATACATCGACCGCTGTAGCGCCCGCAGCTGATAAAGACGTTGCTGACACTGCTGACCACGGCCAGACGATGACCGAACGCCCGGAGGTTGACAATCCGATTGCTGACCAGCCTGCTGAAATCGATTCAGCTGAACAACCGGTCGTTGACCTACCGGCTGCTGAGCAAACGGCAACTGCCCAGCCAGTGCCTGAACAGGCTGACGCTGATCAGCACATGCCCAGCGAGCAAAACGCTGAAAAGGCCACCGCTGAGCCTGAGATGGCTCAAGCTGACGCTGCCGCCACTGACCAACCAGCGCCATTTAAGCCTGAAACAGTGCCAGCAACTGACGTTGAATTAAAGCAGGAAGCGACTGAGGAAAAAGCCCCTGAAACTGAGTCCAAAACTGACGTTGAAATAGCGCAGGAAGCGGCTGAAGTGCCCGAGGAAAAAGCGCCTGAAACAACGCCAGCAACTGACGTTGACGCTGAATCAGACACTCAGCCAGGCGCAGATGAAGCCGCTTCTGAACAGCCAACGCCAGATGACAACGCTTCTGTTGACACCCCCACTTCTGAAGCGGCAGATGAAGCATCCAACGCTGATGAGATAACGTCCCCATCTGATGATGAAACGTCCGAAGCGAATGAACCGCAGGTTACCGTTACGACGGATATGTCCTCGGCTGATCATTCTCAGGCGTCAAAGGATGATACAGAGCAAGCACAGCAACCACGTGCTTCACGGCGGCGGCGGCGTGCCCACAACGACCCACGGGAGCTGCGCAAACGCCAGCAACAGGACGCTAGCGGCGAATAACCCAGCGCTGTATATGGCTGCTCAAGGACGAGCGACTGTTACAAAAAATCCCGAGGCGTCTGCCTCGGGATTTTTTGTATCTGGCATTCACTTCCGCGTCATAGCAGGCGCGGCTCAATTTCCAGTAACACGCCAAACCGCGCCTTTACTTCAGCGGCTATCTGCTCGGCGACGGCCAGCAGTTCTGGCCTGTTACCACCGCCAAAGTGTACCAGCACCAATGCCTGACGGTGATGCACACCAAAGGCACCAAAACGAGCACCTTTCAGGCCACATTGATCAATCAGCCATCCAGCCGCCAGCTTGACGGTACCGTTTTGCTGGGCAAAATGCGGCATGGCCGGATATGCATCCAGTAACACCCTGGCCTGTTCAGCGCTAACCAGGGGATTCTTGAAAAAACTGCCCGCGTTGGCCAGTTGGGCAGGGTCCGGAAGTTTTTCGCTGCGCACCCGACACACTGTGTTCGCCACGTCCAGGCTGCTCGGACTTTCTCCCAGCCGCTGAGCCAGGTCGCCATAACCGAGTACCGGTGCAGCATGGCGTTTAAGGCGTAGTACAAGCCGGGTGATCACTACCTTACCCAACAGTTCGGATTTGAAGATGCTCTCACGATAACCAAAGGCGCACTCCTCAGCGGAAAGCCAGGCCAGATGACCATCCGCAAGGTACATCACCTCTACAGCTTCGAGCACATCAGCCAACTCGACCCCGTAGGCGCCAATGTTCTGCACTGGTGCTGCGCCACAGCTACCGGGTATCAGGGCCAGATTCTCTAACCCCCACAAGCCCTTTCCCACCGTCGCCATTACCAGAGCGTGCCAATTCACCCCGGCACCCACATGGGCCAGCAGGCTATCACCCCGAGGTTCCATCCACCATTGTGTCAGGGCCGGATGGACGACCAGCCCCGCCAGATACTCTGGCAGCAACACATTGCTGCCTCCCCCCAAAAGCTGAATTGGCAGCATTTCCTGGTGGGCTCGGCGCAGACAGTCCTGAAGCGCTTTGAGCGTTACCGGCGCACAAAAATATTCAGCGCTGGAAGGAAGCTGCAGCGTGTTGGCAGGGCTAAGATCAACCTCAGACAGCCAGTTGCGAGGCGTCATAAGGATAGCCGAACATGCTGCAACAGGCCGTTTGAGGCATCTTCGATCATGTCGAGAACGTTCTCAAATCCCTGTTCTCCCCCGAAGTAGGGATCCGGCACAGGTGTCTCCGGCTGGCCTGCAAAGCGCATAAACAGGCATGTCGTGCCCTGATAGCCTTCGGGCTGTATGGCCTGAATGGCCCTGAGGTTGTCATCATCCATCGCCAGAATGAAATCAAACACGGCAAAATCTTCTTCACTCAGCTGGCGGGCACGCAGACCGCTGATATCAATGCCTCGGCGCATGGCAGCCTGCTGAGCGCGAGCGTCCGGGGCCTTGCCTATGTGCCAGTCACCAATACCGCAGGAATCCACTTCCACCCTGTCCTGCAACCCCTGAGCTTCCAGAATTTTGCTGAACACCCCTTCTGCGCTGGGCGAGCGACAGATATTACCCAGACAGACAAATAGCACCTTCATGTTCCCTCCTGGTCGTCAGCACCCATCAGTTGACGAACCCGCTCAAGATCCTCAGCCGTATCAACCCCAGGCGGGTTGACAGCACAGGCCAGCGCTACCTGGATCACATGACCCTGCTGCAGTGCGCGCAGCTGTTCAAGCTGCTCCAACTGTTCCAGCAGGGCGGGCGGATAGTCACGATAGTCTTTCAGGAAACCAACCCGATAGGCATATAACCCAATGTGCCTGAGCCAGGCATCAGTCTCCAACAGCTCAGGGCGGGAGGCAAAATGCTCACGATCCCAGGGAACCGGCGCCCGGGAAAAGTACAGCGCCCGACCCTGCAGGCTACGCACGACCTTGACTACATTGGGATTGAACAAGGCATCGATATCCGTGATAGGTTCTGCCAGCGTCGCTATTGAAGCCGCCGGATCATCTGCAAGCCGCTGGACAACCTGGTTGATCAGGGCCGGAGGGATCAAGGGCTCGTCACCCTGCACATTGACGACCAGGGCCTCGTTATCAAGCGCCAGCGTATCGGCAACTTCGGCCAGGCGATCAGTGCCGGACGGATGCTCGGCTGCAGTCATGACCACCTCGGCGCCATAAGGCAGCAGCGCTTCACGGATTCGCACATCATCAGTGGCGACCACGACTCGACTGGCCAGACTTTGACAGGCGCGGCGCCAGACGTGAACCACCATGGGCTCTCCACCAATCTCCAGCAACGGCTTGCCCGGCAGACGGCTGGAACCAAAACGGGCGGGCACGATGGCAATAAATTCAGCCGCCGATGTACTTGCCTGTGAGCCAACCATTCATTCTTCTCCACTACGGCCAGGAGAGGTCGGCAGTTTTTCATCGGCGTCCATTGCGCGGGCTTCTTCAGGCAACATTACCGGAATATCGTCCTTGATCGGGTAGGCCAGGCCATCATACAGGCACTGCAGTTCCCCTGACTCGCGTACATACTTGAGTTTACCCTTGCACATCGGGCAAACCAGCATGGCCAACAGTTGCTTATCCATCAGTTCGTCTCCTCGCAGTAAGCGCGGTTAGCCGTTTAGCTAACCAGTACTCGAATTCAGGTGGAAGACTGGCTTCCACATCCAGGACCCAGCTGTCTGGCGGGGCTATATGTCGACATTTAACCGCGTCTTTTGCTGTCATCAAGAGCGGACGTGCGGCCTGCCGGCCAGCGAACTGCAATGACGACGCCTCATAATGGTAGTGATCATCGAAAGGATACCAGCCTCCATAAACCCCTAGGGTGCCCAGCGTCTCAAAAAAACGCTCGGGCCGCCCGATACCGGCAATGGCATTGACCGGCAAGCTGAACGGCAAAGGTATCAGGGGCCGCTGTTCGCCAGTGGCCAGGTGGCGCCAGGTAGTGGGTACCAGCTGCATGAGGGTGGCGTGTTCAGGTAACGAGGGAGAAGGCGTGCCATTCACCAGAACGGCATCCACCGGCTGCAGACGGCTGGCCGGTTCACGCAGTGGCCCGGCTGGCAGACAGCGGCGATTGCCCAGTCCCCAGCAACCATCCAGCAAGGCCAGTTCAATATCCCGACCCAGAGACAGGTGCTGGAGGCCATCATCGCTGACGATGACATCGCAGCCCGCTGTCACCAGCTGTTTTGCTCCTCTTGACCGCTGCGGGTCAGCTACCACTGGCACGCCCGTCTGCTGGGCCAGCATCAGCGGTTCATCACCGCTTTGAGTGACGTCAGTATCCGCAGTAACAACAAGCGGATAGTCCGCGGCCTTGCCGCCATAGCCCCGGGTCACAATACCTGGCGTATAACCCTGAGCTTTCAGCCAGCGCACCAGCCAGGCCACCAGAGGTGATTTCCCCGTACCGCCCAGAGTGATATTGCCCACCACAATAACGGGCACTGGGGCTTGCCATACATCACGCTTACCGCTTACATAGGCGTCATAGCGACGTTTCATGACCCACGCATACAGGGCGCCCAGTGGCCGCAGCGGGGCCAGCCAGAAGCTACCTTGATACGCCGCTTTCAGCCAGCGCTGGGAAAGAGTCATGGTACCACTTTACCTGTGGGCGGTTTGCGACCGCTGTCCTGAAACTGCAGGCGATAAAGTGCCGAATAGGCACCATTCTGTGCCAGCAGTTCAGGATGCGAGCCTTCTTCAACGATCCGACCCTGCTCCATCACCACAATGCGGTCCGCCTGTTCAATAGTAGATAAGCGGTGAGCAATCACCAGCGTGGTCCTGCCCTGGCAAACGTAGTCCAGCGCCTGCTGGATATAGCGCTCGGACTCGGTATCCAGCGCCGAGGTGGCTTCATCCAGAATCAGGATCGGTGCGTCCTTATAAATCGCTCGGGCAATCGCCAGGCGCTGGCGCTGGCCGCCTGACAGCATGACACCGTTATCTCCCACCCGGGTCTGATACCCCTCGGGTAGCTGTTCAATAAACTCGTCAGCATGGGCCGCCTTGGCAGCGGCCTCAATGGCCGCAGAGTCGGCATCATCCACGCCATAGGCAATATTACCGGCAATGCTGGTATTGAACAGGGTGATCTGCTGGGAAACAATGGCGATGTTATGGCGCAGCGGGCCCAGTTGATAATCACCTATATCAACGCCGTCAATGGCAATCCGTCCGCCGGTAGCCGTATAGAAACGCGGCAACAGGTTGACAAGCGTCGATTTGCCGCTGCCTGAACGCCCGACCAGGGCCACCAACTCACCTGGGGCAATGTGCAGGTCAATACCATGCAGCACATCGGGCTGCTCAGGCGCATAGCGGAAACGTACCCCTTCAAGGGCCAGCTCACCACTCAGGCGCTTCGGCAGCAACTTGCCTTCGTCGACTTCTGGCGGTTCATCCAGCAGAGTGAACAGCTCTCCGGCCGCGGCTATGCCTTTCTGTATCTCGCCGTTGATTTCAGTCAGCTGCCTGACCGGTTTGACCATCAGCGCCGCAGCGGTAATAAAAGCCACAAACTCGCCAGGCGTCATGTCATCGAGCAATGCCGGCGCCATGGCCAGCCAGACCAGCAAGGCCATCGAGATGGCCACCAGCATCAGGATCACCGGTGAACTGACTGCCTTGGTCATGGCTTCCTTCATGCTCTGACGGCGATTCTCTTCACTGACCCGGTTAAAACGCTGCTTCTCATAGTTTTCAGCACCGTGGGTACGCACCACCCTGTGCCCCGAAATGGCCTCAGAGGCTACATGGGTAACATCGCCCATGGAATGCTGAATGCGCCTGGAGATGCGTCTGAAGCGCTTGCTGACATAGTTGACCACCAGGCCAATCAGTGGCGTGACTGCCATAAATAGCAAGGTCAACAGCCAGTTGGTCCATAGCAGGTAACCCAGAAGCCCAATCACGAACAGCCCTTCACGCAACAGAATGGTGACCGCTTTAGTGGCGGCTCCCGCCACCTGCTCAACGTGATAGGTCACTCGTGATACCAGATGCCCACTGGAATGGTGGTCAAAGAAAACGCCGGGCAAGTGCAGCATGTGGGCAAACACATCGCAGCGCAGGGTGTGGATGATATAGCGCCCCACATACGCCATGAAATAGGTACTCAGAAAAGTGCCCAGGCCACGGGCCGAAAACATGATGATCACGAACATGGGCAGGAAGAGTCGAAAGGCAGCATCCGGGTTCTGGATCCCGTCAATCAGACGTTTCATTAACTCAGCCAGCGCGGTACTTGATGCGGCATAGATGACGAAACCCAGAATGGCCAGACTGAAGGCTCGCCAGTGGGGTTTGACATAGCTTAGCAAACGTTTATAGATGGATAACCCAGATTCAGTCACGTGCTCTCCTGACCGTTATAGATGGCAAAATTCTACCTGATACGGGCGGGCTTCAACACCGCTGGCGTTTGCCATGTAACACGCGCTGAGGTGTGACCCTTGGCGTTTCCCCCGGTATCAACCAGAAGGTAAGAGCACCGTCATGAGCCGTATTCCACAAACAGCTGCCCGCTCGGCGAAAACGCCTGACGACTACCTGAGTGGGGTGCCCGAAAGCGTTATCCCGACCGGCACTAAAGACCACATGACGGGGTTGGGTGGAACGCACAAACTGTTCTCCAGAGCTGGTATTACTGCCATGATGCCCTGCCACCAGAACCGAGAGCGGCGTATCAAGCAGCGTCAGCAGCCGCCGCTCGACGTTCACTCCCACATCGCCGGTCAACAACAGAGAATGCTCGCCCACGGTGACAGACAGGACACAGGAGCGGTCGTTGGCAGTCAACTCGTTTATACCGGGTGGCGGCCAAAGGTAATGAAAGCCGATGCCATCGATCGACCATCGCTGGCCGGCAGCGCAGGTCCGGGGAGTCGGCATGGCCGACACATCCGTTTCTTCTCCTTCGGGCAGCCACCAGGCCATTACCTCATGACCATCTAGCAATGCGCTGATGCCGCCCGCATGATCGTTATCAGCGTGACTTACTACCACGTGATCAAATTGCTGGCTGCCTGGCCATAACGTATCAAGCGGCATGAAACCAGAACGGAACCGCGGGCCGGTATCATACAGCATTCGTTGCTGTTGACTGCGTAATTCTACCAATTGCCCTTGCCCCACATCCATCACGCTGACCCTGAGTGCGCCTTCTGGCCAGTGTTCTTCATTCGGCCATACCGCCAGAAGACTGATGATCACTACAGCGAAGGCGCGCAGGGCCCAGGAAATGGCGGGCAGACCCCAGCACAGTGCCAGCCAGATAAAGCCTACCCCCAGGGCTTTATATCGGCTGAAAGAAGGCTCCCAGAGCGGCAGATACGCCACATTGAGCGTCAGTAACGCATGAAAAAGATCGAGCGCCTGCTCAAACACCCACCAGCTCATCTCTGACAGGGGCGTAACCGGCAGCAGCAACCAGCCCAGCATGGCACTGGGTACCATCACCAGGCTCACCCAGGGAACCGCCAGCAGGTTGACCAAGGGAGCAAGTGGGGCCAGACGACCAAAGGCAAGCAGCACCGCGCCTGCCATCAGCGGAGCCAGTAGAAGCTGGGTGCGCACCAGGGCCCACAGCCAGCCTCTGATTCCGCTTGGGCGGGACCGACCATGCCAGATCACGATCAACCAGGCCACAGCAACAAACGACAGCCAGAAGCCGGGCCGCCAGGCGGCCAGCGGATCTACCATGACAACCATCGCGACTGCCAGCCACCATGCCTGCCAAGGGCCTGGCGCATGCCGCCCACTGGCAACCCATAAGCCCACCAGCGCCATCAGCATGGCGCGAAGCGCTGGAGGCGCCAGCCCTGCCAGAGTGGCATACGCAATTGTTGAAGCGGCCGCCAACCACCATGGCCAGGTACGTAATCGCCAGTTTCCCGGGCTTATCACGCGAGCGACGAGACGCGCTAACAGCAGGCTAAAGGTCGCTACCAGCCCCACATGTAACCCTGAAATCACCACCAGATGGGTCGTGCCACTATGATTGAGCAGATCCCAGTCCTGACGTTCCAGCTGATCGCTATCGCCCAGCGTCAGCGCCGCCAGCCAGCGTCGAGAGCGCTCCGTCAAGGGTTTTTCAGCCAGGTATTCAAGCCCGAGACGGCGTAGCGAAAAAGATGATTCAGCCAGCCTGACGGCAGGCGGTGACTGGCGAATATAGCCGGTGGCGTGCAAACGCTCACGCCACAGCCAGGCCTGATAATCAAAAGTATCAGGATTGCTGAAGCCTCGCGGGGGGCGCAAACGCAAAGTCATTCCCCAGCGCTCACCGGGCTGAAAGGCAGTATCCTGATAAGCACTGACGCGCACTTTGCCAAGCGCCTTACAGCTTGGCTGACCCGGCGGTGACACACAGCTCTGCAGCCGCAAAGTCAGTCGCGCCACACCGTTATCATCGCGCACGTCAAGCACCCTGGCCTCGACGCGTAGATCGCTACCGCTCAGGCCAGCCGGTAAGGCCCGCCCCTGCTCCATTGTCAGCAGCGCGGTAATGGTGCCCCAGAGTAGCCAGAACACAAGGCCTGTAAAGTGGCTGCTGGCTATCCATAGCCCTGCCAGCAGGTATGCCGCCAGGATGAGTGCTGGATAGTGAAGAACAAGTCCGGATGCAACAGCCAGCACGCCCCCTAACAGGGCCAGTGCCGCTGGCAGCGCTTTACCTGTGCGCATGTCGCCCTCCCTGGCGATCCTTCGTCAACTCCCTCAATGTAGTGATATCCAGCCGCGTTTACCTGACCTGATGCGTTTGCATAGCCGAATGCTGGTACTATATGGATAATAGCTTTTTTACCTGGCGAGAGTATCGTCTATGCCGCGTCGGTTTTTACATCGCTATATGCCAAAACCCGACACCCTTCGGCGGCAACCTTCCTTACGGCTGGTAGCTCCCTTACTGGCTGACACCCGGCTGTGGCTGCTGACCCGCCGCAGCGTTGCCAACGCGTTCAGCGTTGGCCTGTTCTGTGCCATGCTGCCAATTCCCTTTCAAATGGTAATCGCTGCCCTGGGTGCCCGCCTGACCCGCTGCAATCTGGCACTTTCCATCGGTCTGGTATGGGTGACCAATCCTTTGACCATGCCACTGATTTTCTATATCAACTACGTCATTGGTGCCTTCTTCCTCGACACGCCGGTTCGTGAAGCACCGTCGCGCATATCAACACGCTGGATCGCCGAGCAGATGCAGGACATCATGCCGGCCCTGTTTCTCGGCTCACTGATCACTGCGGTGACACTTGCCATTCTTGCCAATATCGCGACTCGCCTGATCTGGCGCTGGCATGTCTCACGCAACTGGCGCCATCGACGAGCCAGGCGCCAGCTACGTCGCGCCAGGATGGAATCCCAGTTCGATGATGAACATTGATAGCGCTAGCTGGTGACCACCAATTGGCCATTATCCAGTTGTAAAACCCGATCCTGATGGGCGGCGAGGTCCCGGTCATGGGTGACAATTACAAAGGCACAGGCGCTCTCCCTGGCCAGCTCATCCATCAAGTCCAGAATGGTTGAGGCGGTCTGCTGATCAAGGTTACCCGTCGGCTCATCCATCAGCACCAGGCTAGGGTCAGTCACCAGAGCTCTGGCGATTGCTACCCGCTGGCGCTCCCCGCCTGACAGCTCGCCTGGTTTATGGTCACCCCGCGCGGCCATCCCCACTCTGGTGAGCAGCGCCAGTGCACGTTTTTCTGCATCGCGCTTGCGCTGGCCCCTGATGATCAGCGGCAAGGCAGCATTTTCCACTGCGGTGAACTCGGCCAGCAAGTGGTGGAACTGATAGACAAAACCGATATAACGATTGCGGAACCGCCCCATGGCGGCCTCCCCCAACCCAGCCAGCGATTTGCCGGCAATGATAATGCTGCCATCAGTGGGACGATCAAGCCCCCCCATCAGGTTCAGTAAGGTGGTCTTGCCTGAGCCGGAGCTTCCCACGATGGCCACGCGCTCTCCCGCATGCACACTAAGCGACAGCTTATCCAACACAGTCAGGTCCCGCGGACCTTCGCTATACACCCGTGAAATACCCTCACATACCAGCATCACAGGCGCAGCGGGCTGCTGGGGCATAGATTCGTTTGACATGACGGTATCCTTACTCATAGCGCAATACATCGGCGGGTTGCACGCGGGCGGCGCGCCAGGCGGGATAAAGGGTCGACAGGAAGGTCAGCCCGAAAGCAGCGGCAACAATATTGCCCACATCACTCCACAAAAGCCTTGAAGGCAGATCGCTGATAAAATAGACGCCTGCATCCAGAAACTGGATACCCAAGACGGATTCGGCCCAGCCAATCAGGTCTGCAATGGTCAAGGCCAGTAACACTCCGACACCGACACCAACAGCTATCCCGATGATACCAATCGCCAGCCCCTGAACAATGAAGATGCCCATGATAGAGCCTGGGGTGGCACCTATGGTGCGCAAAATGGCGATGTCAGCGCGTTTATCAGTCACGACCATGACCAGGGTCGAGACAATATTGAACGCCGCTACTGCTACGATAACGGTCAACAGCAGGGCGATCATGCGTTTTTCCATCTGGATCGCCTGAAACAGGTTTCCGTGTGAAAACGTCCAGTCACGACCCTGATATTCAGGCCCCAGCGTATTGAGAATAGCCCGCGTTTCCTGCCCGGAAGTAAACAGATCATCAAGCTCCAGTCGCAGTCCCCCCACCGCATTCCCCATACGGGCCAGCGTCTGCATATCATCAATGTGGGCATAGGCCAGACTGGCATCAAGTTCAGCGCCGACGCTGAAAATTCCACTGACGGTAAAGCGCTTCAGACGAGGAAACACGCCTGCCGGGGTTATCGAGGCTTCCGGTACCAGCAGGGTCACACGATCACCCACGCCAACCCCCAACTGTCGCGCCAGCATGGAGCCCAGAACAATATGCCATTCACCGGCTTCGAGGTCGCTCAGGCTGCCTTGCTGCATATGCTCCCCGATGATTGACACCCGGTCTTCCCACTCGGGATGAATGCCATTAACCATGGCCCCCTGATTACGTCCCCCCACGGAAAACATGCCTTGCTGCTCGATATAGGGTGCGGCACCTATCACCCGCTCACGCTCGATCAGCTGATTGGCCAGAGCTTCCCACTCCACCATGCCGTTGCGGGCCTCGATCTTGGTGTGAGGTACCATGCCCAGAATGCGTGTGCGCAATTCTTGATCAAAGCCATTCATCACCGATAGCACCAGAATGAGGACGGCAACCCCCAGCATCAAGCCAAGCATAGAGGTCATTGATATAAATGAAATAAAATGATTTCGGCGTTTTGCGCGGACATAGCGCAAGCCCACCAGAAAAGGCAAACGATCAAGCATGGCATGATTCCTTATTAGCGAGCGCTCATGGTACGGTTTTTCGTCCTGACTGCACAGGGTTGGCGGCTGGATTGGAACGCCAAACGGACGCGGTGTTCCCTTGCCTTGATTTTCAGGCAGCGAATTTTGTAAAAGGCTTGCAACCCGGACAGCGCCGCCCTACATTGCGCGGCGTAGACACACGCCAATCATTTACGCCCCCTATCCAAGAGGCCTCAGGTTGTCGAACGCTCTCTTTCAAATGCTGCCCGAATGGGCCCCCCAGGACGCCATTCAACTGACCTGGCCACGCAAGGATGGTGACTGGGCGCCACTGCTGGAACGCATAGAGGCAACCCTGGAGCGCATTGTCCTGGCGACGGCGCGCTACCAGCGAGTACTTGTCTGCGTACCCGACGAGACGACCCGACGTCGCCTTGCCCAACGATTCCGCGGCTACGCAGTCGCCGACCAGCAGGTTCAGCTGCTGGTCGGCGCCAGCAATGATACCTGGGCGCGCGATCATGGTCCGATCAGCGTCGCCAACTCAGCAGGGCACCTCAAACTGCTCGACTATACCTTTACCGGCTGGGGTGGCAAGTTTCCAGCACTTTTGGACAATCAGCTAACCCGCCAGCTGGATGCAGCTCAGTGCTGGGCATGCCCGGTTGAAACCCGCGACCTGGTGCTCGAAGGCGGCGGTATCGAAACGGACGGTGAAGGCACTTTACTGACCACTGAAGCCTGCTTGCTCAACCCCAATCGTAATCCGGGACTTTCGCGCAGGGACATTGAAACACAGCTTGGCCAGGACCTGGGCGCAAAACGTATTCTGTGGCTCAAAAACGGCTACCTTGAAGGCGATGATACCGACAGCCATATCGATACCCTGGCGCGTTTCTGTTCACCCGACACCATCGCCTACGTGCAATGCGATGATCCGGATGACCCTCACTACCCTGCATTAGCTGCCATGCAGGCCGAGTTACAGGCCTTTCGCCAGGCTGATGGCCAACCTTATCGCCTGATTCCACTGCCCTGGCCTGCTCCCTGCCATGCACCCGACGATGGGAGACGCCTACCGGCCACCTATGCCAACTTCCTGATCATCAATCAGGCTGTTCTGGTGCCGACCTATGGCGACCCGGCGGACTGGCGCGCACTGGAAGCATTGGGAAACGCTTTTCCAGGCCGCCAACTCATTCCGATTGACTGCACCAGCGTGATCCGCCAGCACGGCAGCCTGCATTGCCTGACCATGCAGCTACCCCGGGGAGCGCTTAAACGCTGAGATGGAATCAAGTGGCGCCTCGATTGCCCAACCATCCAGACATGATTCTATTCAGGACAGGAAACAGTATGCTGGAAAAATCCCTGACAGTGGGCCTCGTTCAACAACACGCCTGGCCCGACAAGACCCGCAGCCTGGCGGCAAGCGAAGCCGCCATTCGTGAGCTTGCCCGGCAAGGCGCTGAGCTGGTGGTATTACAGGAACTGCATGCGACTCATTACTTCTGCCAGTACGAAGACCCGGCTCTGTTTGACCTTGCAGAGCCCCTGGATGGCCCAACAGGCCAACACCTGGCAGACCTCGCACGCACCCTGAATATCGTTCTGGTCGGCTCGATTTTTGAACGTCGCGCAGCCGGACTCTACCACAATACGGCTGTGGTATATGACCGCGCCCAGGGGCGGGTGGGCCATTACCGTAAGATGCATATTCCTGACGACCCGGGTTTCTATGAGAAGTTTTACTTCACTCCCGGAGATCACGACCCGGCACGCGCCAGTGGCTTCAGCCCGATTGAAACGTCAGTGGGCCGCCTGGGCGTTCTGGTGTGCTGGGATCAATGGTATCCGGAAGCCGCGCGACTGATGGCGTTGGCAGGTGCAGACATACTGCTTTACCCGACAGCTATCGGCTGGGATCCAAACGATGATAGCGCCGAAAAGACCCGCCAGAAAGATGCCTGGACCCTGATACAGCGCGCCCATGGCGTGGCTAACGGTGTACCGGTGCTGGTTGCCAACCGGGTCGGCTTTGAAGCCGACCCGTCCAAGGTCGGCAGTGGTATTCAATTCTGGGGCGGCAGTTTTGCCTGTGGGCCACAGGGGGAGCTGTTAGCCCACGGCGGGGAAGAAGCCGACAATCTGCTGGTCACCCTGGATATGGCACGCGGCGAGAATACAAGGCGTATATGGCCTTATCTGCGGGATCGGCGCGTCGAGGCCTATACTGACCTGACGCGCCGCTACCGGGACTGATCCCGCGCCGTGCAAGACAGCGAGGGTCTATTTCCAGAAATCGCGAATAGACGCAATACCCTGGGCACCGACTGCCCGTGCGTGATGTGCATCGAAGCGGGTCATGCCCCCCAGAGCAAACACCGGCATGCCGGCGCGCTCCACCAGCTGCTGGAAATCATGCCAGCCCACAGGGGGTACTTCCGGGTGTGAGGGCGTGGTGCGCAGTGGTGACAGAGTCACGAAATCACAGCCCAATACGGCGGCCTGGCTAAGTTGCGCCTGATCATGAGTTGAGGCGGATAGCCACTGATTTTCCGCGATCGGGCGGCGTTCCAGATTCATCAGACGCGCACTGGTCAGATGGATCCCGTCTGCCTCCACGTCCTTTAGAAGGTCAGGCTCACCGTTCAACAGTAGGCGCGCTCCGTAATGCTTGCACAGCGTCAGGGCGCGTTGAGCACGAGCCAGATAGGCCGACCTTTCCAGTTGCTTGGCGCGCAGCTGCACCAGACGAATGTTATCTTCACGCAGGGCTCTTTCCAGGCGGGCATCAAAGCGCGCCTCGTCGTCTTCCTCAGCGGTAATCAGATACTCGGTCGGCAGCATGACAGCGCGCAGGATCGGTAGATTCGCGGCCGGAAAAGGATAGTTTGCCAATTCGTTCATTGGCACCCAGCGCACTGCCTGGCCTTCGCGGCCAAAGGGTTCGCCGGAAAATTCATGAACCTGCCAGACATCGAGCAGAATATGCTTGTCGGGATATTCGTGATGAACACGAATCAGAGGCTGGGCATTTCTGATCTCCACGCCCAGTTCTTCGTGCAATTCACGCTTGAGCCCTTCCAGGCCCGTCTCATAGGGGGCCAGTTTGCCACCGGGAAACTCCCAGAGCCCTCCTTGATCCACATTCGAGGGCCGACGCGCAATCAGCACCTGTTGTTGGTCAGCGCTGATAATTGCTGCCGCAGCGACATGCACCCGTCTTTTTACCATTACACTCATTGCGTCAGTACCCACTGTTTTGCTCACCTGCCAGCGTTCAAGGCTAGCTGCGATAATCGGCGTTAATCGATACATAGTCATGCGAGAGGTCTGTCGTCCAGACAGTGGCACTCTCTTCTCCGCGATCAAGATCAATCCTTATCGTGATTTCCTCGCGGGCCATCACCGCGCTCCCTGCCGCTTCGGTGTAGCTTGGCGCACGGCCACCCTGCTCCACCAACCTCACTTCATCCAGTGCTATGACGACACGGTTCACGTCAAACGCTTCTACTGGCGCACGGCCAACTGCGGCCAAAATCCGCCCCCAGTTGGCATCAGAGGCGTATAAGGCGGTTTTGACCAGAGGGGAATGAGCCACCGTGAAGGCGACATCCAGTGCCTCCTGACGTGAGCGGGCATTCTCCACTTGCAGCGTGACAAACTTGGTTGCCCCTTCACCATCGCGCACTATCGCCTGAGCAAGCTCGGTCATGACTCTCTGCAGACCATTGCGGAAAATAGCAATCTCGTCCTCGGTTGCCACCACGGCTCCCTGACCGGTCGCCGCCAGCATGCAGGCGTCATTGGTCGAGGTATCGCTATCGATAGTAATGCAGTTAAACGACCGCTCGGTCGTCTCACGCAACAACTGGTCCAGAAGTGGCTGCTCAATACTGGCATCGGTGACCACAAACCCCAACATGGTGGCCATATTGGGCCGAATCATGCCGGAACCTTTGGCAATCCCGTTGATGGTCACTTGCTGATCGCCGATGTTCACCACGATACTGGCTCCCTTGGGACGCGTATCCGTGGTCAGAATACCTTCACCGGCCTGTTCCCAGGCATCCGCATGCTCATGGCGGGCCGCAAAGGCAGCAGGGATGCCGTCAAGCAGCTTCTCCATCGGCAAGGGCTCACCGATCACCCCGGTTGAAAAAGGCAGGACACTTTCCACCGGCACTCCGGCGGCGTCTGCCAGGGCAACGCACGACTGCCTGGCATCTACCATCCCCTGCTCGCCTGTTCCCGCATTGGCGTTACCGGTATTGATCAGCCAGTAACGTGGCGCCTGATGATTTTCCAGACACTTGCCAAGGTGAGCCTTGGCCACATGCACCGGTGCGGCACAGAAGGCGTTAAGTGTAAACACGCCCGCCATCGTCACGGTTTCAGGCAGTTCTATCACCACCAGATCCCGGCGGCCGGCTGTTTTAATGCCTGCCATGGCACTACCCAGGCACACCCCTTCAATCCGGGGCATGGCCGGAAAAGGCACAACTCCTACTGCCATGCTGATTACCCTCTACCTTTGATGGACTCAACGCTGACTAATCAAGCTTGCCACAGCACTGCTTATATTTTTTTCCGGACCCGCAGGGGCAGGGATCATTGCGCCCGACCTTGGGCCCTTCACGGCGTACCGGACGACCATCGGCGCCCGGCGGCACAGGCGCTTCATTTCCTTCGGCCTCTGGCGCCTGGGCCTCCGTGGGCTCATCGTGACGGCTGGCGGCTGAGGCCTGTTCACGGGCCAGCGCCTCACGCCGCTGTTGTTCCAGCGCATCGACTTCTTCTGGCTGGCGCACCTGAACGTGGCTAAGGATACGAGTGACATCCGCCTTGATGTTGGTCAGCAGACCTTGAAACAGCTCAAAAGACTCACGCTTATATTCCTGCTTGGGATTTTTTTGCGCATAGCCGCGCAGATGAATCCCTCGACGCAGATGATCCATGGACTGCAGGTGTTCTTTCCAGCGGGTATCCAGCACCTGCAGCATAACCTGCTTTTCAAAGCGCCGGATCAGGCTTTCACCCGCAGCCTCCACCTTGGCGGCGTAGGCTTGTTGATGCATGGCCTGCAGACGCTCGCGAAGCTTTTCTTCACTGAGGCGCTGGTCTTCCTTGGCCCACGCCACCACGGGCGCGTCAAGATTGAACTCGGTCTTGAGATGCACCTCAAGACCCGGCAGGTCCCACTGTTCCGCCAGACTCTGAGGCGGCACAAACTGGCTGACCGCCTCGTCCATGACCTCTTCACGGATGCCGACGACCGCCTCGGCGACTTCATCCGCGGCAAGAATCTCATTACGCTGCTCATAGATTACGCGGCGCTGGTCATTGGCCACGTCATCATATTCAAGCAGCTGCTTACGAATATCAAAGTTGCGCCCCTCGACCTTTTTCTGTGCACGTTCAACAGCATTGGAAACCATCTTGTGTTCGATGGCCTCGCCGTGCTCAAGACCCAGTGCCTGCATCAGGCGCTTGACCCGATCAGAACCGAACAGGCGCATCAGGCTATCTTCCAGCGACAGGAAAAAGCGCGTTGAACCAGGGTCTCCCTGACGCCCAGCGCGGCCGCGTAACTGGTTATCGATACGCCTGGATTCGTGACGCTCAGAACCGACAACGTGAAGGCCACCGGCATCCAGGACAGCATCGTGGCGCTTCTGCCATTCAGCCTTGAGTGCCTCTATCTCAGCCTCAGATGGGTTTTCAAGTCTGGCGGCTTCCGCTTCCCAGTTACCGCCCAGCATGATGTCGGTCCCCCGCCCGGCCATATTGGTAGCAATGGTAATCGCTCCGGGGCGACCTGCCTGGGAAATGATTTCAGCTTCACTCTGATGCTGTTTGGCGTTAAGTACGTTAAAGTCGAGCTTCGCCTCACGCATCAGACCTGCCAGGTATTCCGATGTTTCAATCGAGGCAGTGCCCACCAGCACAGGGCGGCCGGCTTCTGTTTCCGCCTTGACATCCTTGATGATGGCTTCAAATTTTTCTTCAGCACTCAAGAACACCAGGTCATTAAGGTCTTTACGGACCAGTGGACGGTTGGTCGGGATCACGATAACGTCCAGACCATAAATCTGACGAAACTCAAAGGCCTCGGTATCGGCCGTGCCCGTCATACCGGCCAGTTTTTCATACAGACGGAAATAGTTCTGGAAGGTAGTCGATGCCAGCGTCTGGCTTTCACGCTGGACAGTAACGCCTTCCTTGGCCTCCACGGCCTGGTGCAAGCCTTCAGACCAACGACGCCCGGGCATGGAGCGGCCTGTATGCTCGTCAACGATCACTACTTGCCCTTCATTGACAATGTAATCCACATCGCGGTGATACAGGTGCCTGGCCCGCAGGGCAGAATGCATATGCTGCAGCAGGTTAAGATTCTGGGCCGCATAGAGGGACTCGCCTTCACCCAGCAGGCCTTCCGAGCGCATCAGGTCCTCTACCTTGTTATGGCCCTGCTCGGTCAATTCAACCTGCTTCTGTTTTTCATCCAGCAGGAAATCGCCTGTAACCGTGGCTTCTTCATCCTCCATTTCCTCACCGGCTTCCAACTGCTGGGCAAGGCGGTTGACAACGCCGTACAGGTCCGTGTTTTCGTCCACAGCACCGGATATGATCAGCGGCGTCCGTGCCTCGTCAATCAGGATGGAGTCAACTTCATCGACAATCGCGTAATGCAGTCCGCGTTGAACCTTGTCATCCAGCGAGAAGGCCATATTGTCGCGCAGGTAATCAAAGCCAAATTCATTGTTGGTGCCATAGGTAATGTCGCACTGATAGGCGTGACGCTTTTCCGTGCTGGTCTGCCCTGCAAAGATCACCCCGACGGAAAGCCCCAGAAACTCGTACAAGGGCCGCATCCACTCGGCATCCCGGCGGGCCAGGTAATCGTTGACAGTGACGACGTGCACACCCTTGGCAGGCAAGGCGTTGAGATACACCGCCAGGGTTGCGACGAGGGTCTTACCTTCGCCTGTCTTCATTTCCGCAATGCGCCCACGGTGCAGCGTCATACCGCCCACCATCTGCACATCAAAATGGCGCATTCCCATCACGCGCTTGCTGGCTTCGCGAACCACGGCAAATGCCGTTGGCAGCAAGCTGTCCAGTGGCTCGCCGTCGTTCAGGCGCTGACGCAGCTGGGGCGTTTTTTCCTGCAGTTCATCATCATTCAACCCTTCAAGCTCTGCCTCGAAAGCATTGATATGATGAACACTTTTGTGCATTCGTTTAACTTCACGGTCGTTTTTCGAACCGACCACCTTGCGCAATAAATTATTAATCATGAACTGTCCAATTGACGTAGCTTAGCTCAAGGAGCCTAATAGAAATGATGTTACCAGGATCATATTGTCTGACGTCGATTGGACGGTGGACCACGACGCGTGAAAACATCTTGAGCGGCTACCAACCATACAATAATGACACCGGATCGTTTTCCAGACGTCACTTGAACATCCGCGTCGGGTGGCGCACTACCCAGCCAGCGCTGATAAACCCGCCGCACCCAGGCAATATGGCGGGAGTGGGCTCTCAACACCGCGGGCACAAATAACACCACACAAGCGCTGCGCTCGCCGCTGCGCGTGACATCAACCGGGGAAAAGGTAGCCGGCAGCAGACAGCCCACCAAGAGGCCTGCCAACCACCATCGCGCAACCCCATGGCGACGTGAACGGCGCTCTGACAAAGGTCGCGATAAAGATGGCAAAGACATGCTGTGGCTAAACTCCTGAGCGTGTTAGGCTTTATTTTTAAACGGCAAACATCATGTTTCCTCCCCAAACGCCCATTTGAGGATCAGCCGAAGAGCCAAGCGCATGAGTATAAAGGTTAAGCGTTCGCGAGCACAGCCCATCGGGAAACTCCTCGAACAACGCAGCGGTGCCAGCCTCCTGATTCGCCAATCGCGTCTGATTGACCAGGCGCAGCGCCATGTCAGAGCTCATCTGCCGCAAGAAATGCGCGCACATGTTTATGTGGGCGGATTTCGTCAGGGAAAATTGACCATCATCAGTAGCCAGGCCAGCTGGATAACCTGGTTACGCTTTGAGCAGTCAAATCTGTTGAGGCTACTGCACCAGCTACCAGGGTTCGAGGGCGTTAGCGCATTGGTATTCAAGGTACGACCGGTTCATCCCGTCAAGGTACCTGAGCGTAACACCCGCGAGCTCTCTAAAGATGCTGGCGAAACCCTGGCGGCCTGTGCACAAGAGACCGGTGACCCGGCACTCAAAGACGCTCTGAGCAGATTGGCATCGCATGCCAGAAAACGTTAAAAGCACCGCCAAGGCGGTGCTTTAGACATAACGATTCAAAGCCCTGGGAACCTCACCTTCTAGGTTAAGCCATTGCCGGCGCTGAATACGAAATCGGCGCCACTGATGATGCTTCTTCAAAGGTGACGATTTCATAGGCATCAGGCTGTGCCAGCAATTCACGGCATAGCTGATTATTCAACGCATGGCCTGATTTTACGCCACGAAACTCACCGATCAGACTGTAACCCAACTGGTAAAGGTCGCCAATGGCATCCAGCACCTTGTGCTTGACAAACTCGTCGTCGTAGCGCAAACCGCCCTCGTTGACGATGCGATAGTCATCAACAACGATAGCATTTTCCAGGCTACCTCCCAGCGCAAGGTTGTTCGAACGCAAGAATTCAATATCGCGCATGAAGCCAAATGTCCGCGCCCGGGAGACCTCTTTGACAAAAGAAGTGGTGGAAAAGTCAATCCGTGTGGTCTGGTTCTGACGATCAAAAGCAGGATGATCAAAATCGATGGAAAACGATACCTTGAAGCCTTGATGAGGCAGAAAATGGGCTTCCTTATCGTCTTCAACCACGGACACCGGGCGTTTGATACGCATGAATTTCTTGGCTGCCGGCTGCTCCATGATACCTGCAGACTGAATGAGAAATACGAATGGGCTGGCACTGCCATCCATGATCGGCACTTCAGGTGCGTTGACATCAATGTAAGCGTTATCAATACCCAACCCAGCCAGAGCTGACATCAAGTGCTCTACCGTTGCCACTTTCACGCCTTCAAAGGAAAGCGCCGTACACAGCATGGTGTCTTCTACCAGATTGGCACGCGCGGGAATTTCTACAGCAGGTTCAATATCCGTTCTGACAAAAATAATTCCCGTATCAACGGGAGCAGGACGCAACGCCATGTTGACCTTTTTACCGGAGTGCAGACCCACTCCAGTGGCACGAATAACGTTCTGCAGGGTGCGTTGTTTGATCATGGTCAGTGGTCATACTCTAATTATTTATGAAAGACAGATGATTGATGGAGAACTGCTGCGACATGAAGGCTGGTCATGGAAATCTGACATGGAAGAAAGACAAGGCAACAGTAATCGAACAGCGTTCATTTTAGCAGCAAACGTACGTTTTAACTAATTGAAAACGACGCTTGCTGCCTAGATGACACTCATGTTGAGGCTTAATCGGCCTGGCGGCGCAGAAAAGCGGGAATATCCAGATAATCATCAGCTTCGGGAGCACGACGTTTTTCAGTACGAGGCTGCTGCTCTGATTCCTCGGAACGCGCCGCTTGTTGCTGGCGCATAACGGTAGGTTGCTGAAGTTTACGATAGTCTGCGGCATCGGCGGCCGTGCGACGCAGTGCTTCCCGCGCGGGGGGTGCCTTGGCTTTATTATTGTCAAGACCAGCTGCAACGACCGTCACCCGAAGCTCGTCGGTCATTTCCATATCAATCGACGTACCAACAACAATCGTAGCTTCCTGGGAAGCAAACTCCTGAACAGTAGCCCCCACATCGTTGAACTCGCCAATGGAAAGATCAGGGCCTGCGGTAATGTTAACCAGGATACCGCGGGCACCATGAAGGTCGATATCTTCCAGCAGTGGGCTACGGATAGCTTTCTCCGCGGCCTCTCTGGCACGGCTTTCACCTGTTGCACCGCCGGTACCCATCATCGCCATGCCCATTTCAGACATAACGGTACGTACGTCTGCAAAATCGACGTTAATAATACCCGGACTGGTAATCAGTTCAGCAATGCCTTGTACTGCCCCTAAGAGCACGTCATTGGCAGCACTGAAGGCAGTCAGCAAGGTGGCATTCTTGCCCAGCACCGAGAGAAGCTTTTCATTGGGAATAGTGATAAGGGAATCAACGTGCTCGGAGAGCTCTTTCATGCCCTCTTCTGCTGCACGCATCCGTTTGGGGCCTTCAAACGGGAATGGCCGGGTAACAACTGCAACAGTCAGTATACCGAGCTCCTTGGCCACCTGGGCGACGACAGGGGCTCCACCGGTTCCAGTTCCACCGCCCATGCCGGCAGTGATAAAGACCATATCGGCCCCATCGAGCAGTTCAGCAATACGCTCGCGGTCTTCCATGGCAGCTTGGCGGCCAACATCAGGATTAGCGCCGGCCCCCAACCCCTTGGTGATTTCACTACCCAACTGGAGGACTGTCTTGGCGGAGACGCGTTTAAGTGCTTGGGCATCCGTATTGGCACAAATGAATTCCACGCCTTCAATACTGCTTTCCACCATGTGATTAACAGCATTACCGCCGCCACCGCCAACACCAACAACTTTTATGACCGCACTGCTCGAGGGTGCGCTATCTACCAATTCGAACATAAGCCCCGTCTCCTGAATCGTATATACGATCCTGTCAGAAATTTCCTTTAAACCAGCCCTTGATTTTTGCCAGCGGTGATACATCGATTGTCAATTCGTGCCGAGAGCTACTCTGGCGCCGAGCTGTCGATCTATCACTGCTTGCGCTCCCATAGCGTTGGCCATGACGCGCTTCCTGCAAAGCATAGTGCAATAACCCCACCCCTGTGGCATAAATCGGGTTGCGCACTACGTCAGATAAACCCTTAACATTTTGCGGAGCAGCAATCCTTACCGGCATATGAAAAATTTCTTCGGCAAGTTCGCTCACTCCTTCCATCCGTGATGTGCCGCCTGTCAGGACAATGCCTGCGGCCACCATGTCTTCATAACCACTGCGACGCAGTTCGTCTCGCACCAGTGTAAACAACTCTTCATAGCGTGGCTCGACGACCTCAGCCAATGATTGTCGCGACAGATCACGGGATTGGCGGTCACCAACGCTTGGCACCTTGATCATTTCATCACAAGAGGCCAAATGCGTGAGTGCGCACGCATATTTGACCTTGATTTCTTCTGCATGCTGGGTCGGTGTCCGCAATGCCATGGCAATATCATTGGTTACCTGATCTCCGGCAATGGGAATCACTGCGGTATGACGGATGGCGCCTTCAGTAAAAATGGCCATATCCGTGGTACCTCCACCAATATCCACCATACACACACCCAATTCACGTTCGTCTTCTGTCAACACTGCCATGCTTGAGGCAAGCTGTTCAAGGATGATGGCATCAACTTCCAGACCACAGCGTCGAACACATTTTTCGATGTTCTGAACCGCATTGAGGGCAGCTGTCACAAGATGAACCTGTGCCTCCAGCCTGACACCAGACATGCCCAGCGGTTCGCGGACACCACCCTGATTGTCTATGGCAAATTCCTGTGGCAGTACATGCAAGACTCGCTGACCTTCAGATATGGCTCGAGCGCGGGCTGAATCAATCACTCGATCAATGTCGGAAGAGGTAACCTCGCGCTCCTTGATGGCCACCACACCATCAGAATTCATTGAGCTTATATGGCTACCCGCCACCCCCACATAGACTGAATGTATTTCACAACCCGCCATTAATTCAGCTTCTTCAACGGCCCGTTGAATCGATTGAACCGTAGATTCTATATTAATAACCACACCGCGTTTCATGCCGCGCGATGGATGAGCCCCGATACCCACAATCTCAATACTGCCATCATCGGTAGGCTTGCCGACAATAGCCACTACCTTGGACGTACCTATGTCCAACCCGACCACCATATCTGAAGCGTTAGGTGTATCTGCCATGAGTCGGGAAATCTCCTTGGAAGTGGCTGAATGAAAAAATGAACCGATCAATAATTGTTCGAGCAATAGTCAAATGCTCACGTATAACTGCAGTGCTGTTAGTTGTTTGCTAATCGCGTCGAGCCGATACAAAGAGGCTGCTCTGAAAACATCGCTTAACAATAACATCATTTTCTGTCTACCCATATTATAAGATCAATGAGTAAATACAAGAAAACTAAACTAAAGAAATTATTTTTTTGTATGTCGCAACCCTGATGCACAATCCGTTTCTGGAAAAAGCATTTACAGCCTGCGTCGCTTAAATCACCTTCCGCCTTCGATCATCAAGCTAATTTCGACAACTATTCGTAATTTTCATCACCATGCCAGGAGACCGCAACGCCATTAGGGTAACGCAGATCAATATAACGGATGCTTCCCTTGAAACGTTTCAGTTCGCGCTCCCAGGAGGAAACCAGGCGGGCAAGGCGAATATCATGCTGCTGACGCCCCAACATCACCCACATGTCATCATCAAACTGCAGACGCCAGGCACCACGCGGCTCCAACCTTAACTGATCCAGTGAAAGCTCCAGGGAAGAAAATGCCGGCTGAAGGCTCTGATAATAACTCAATACTTCCTGGCTACTGCCGTCTGGCCCTCCCAGATCAGGCAGCCCATCTGGCGCCGCCATGGGGGCAAAAACAAAGGGCACCCCCTGTTCATTCAGCAAATAGCGGTCATTCCAGCGAGCCACGGGAAGCTGTTCGACCAGTTCAAACACCAGAGTATCAGGCCACTCTCTGGAGAGTCGCACCTCATGCAGCCAACCAATATCCAGAGCGTCATCACGCAGCTTACCCAGGTCAGCAGACAGCCAGGTCGTATTACTTACCAAAGGAGCCAGCTGGGTTCGCAGATAGTCAGCATTGACATAATCCCAATCTCCTCGAATAGAGACACGCTCAATCGGACGATCAAGCCACAACCACAGCGCGCGTCCACCCGCGACGAGTAGAAGGGTCAATAATGCCACCCCGAGCCAGCTACTACGCTGCTTCATGGTCACTCTGCCAACCTGCCGTGGCAAGAATTTCCATTACCAGCTGATCAAAGTCGATACCTGCATGAGCGGCCGCCTGAGGCACCAGGCTATGATCCGTCATACCAGGCACGGTATTGACTTCCAGCAACCAAAACTGGCCAGTTGAATCGCGCATTACATCGACGCGCCCCCATCCAAAGCCACCAATTGCGGCAAACGCCTGTTGGCAAAGCTCCGCAAGGGCTTGCTCATCGTCGCCCGAAAGGCCACAAGGCAGATGGTATTGAGTCGTATTGGAGAGATACTTGGCCTCATAATCATAAAAGCCACCGGGCACCTCAACCCTGATGGCTGGCAGTACCTGCTCGCCTAACAGTGCAACCGTGTATTCATCACCGACAACAAAACGCTCAGCCATGACCTGAGCATCAAAACGTGCTGCTTCATGGTAGGCAGACACCAGCTCATCCTGGGAATTCACAATAGTAATACCCAGCGTGGACCCTTCATGGACGGGCTTGACGATCAGCGGCAGCCCAAGCTGATTGACGACATCCTGCCAGTCACTTGAGCCACTGAGAATGACACTTCCCGGAGTGGGCAACCCCAGCGCCTGCCAAACCTGCTTGGTGCGCTGTTTGTCCATCCCCAGGGCAGACGCCATCACGCCGCTTCCGGTGTAGCGTATATCCAGCAGTTCAAGCGCGCCCTGCAGGCAGCCATCTTCTCCTCCTCGACCGTGCAGAGCGATAAACACCTGCTCGGGCGCCAGCTGTTCAAGACCTGTCAGCCCGGCTTCATGGGGGTCATAGCCAACAGCGTCAACTCCCTGACGGCGAAGCGCCGCAAGAACGGCCTGCCCGCTTTTTAGCGAGACATCCCTTTCTGCTGATGTGCCGCCATAGACAACAACAACACGGCTCTCCTGTACATCTGTCTCTGATGCACTGATTGTTTGCATCGCTGGATGACTACTCAAAATGACACCTCATCAAGCATTAGCTGCGCCTGAGCAAGCGACTGGGCGATACCGCCTATATCTCCCGCTCCCTGTGTTATCAGAATATCTCCCGGGCGTAATACATTTTGCAGGATACCCGGCAGCTCCTGCTTGCCTTCTACAAACAATGGATCAATTTCACCGCGCTGACGAATTGAACCGGCCAGTGAACGGCCTTCGGCACCGGGGAGAACATTTTCTCCAGCACTGTAGACATCCAATAGCACCAGAGTATCGACCTTGGACAGAACGCGCACAAAGTCATCGTAAAGGTCCCGGGTGCGCGAATAGCGATGGGGCTGATAGAGCATAACCAGACGTCTTTCGGGCCAACCGGCCCTGACGGCCTGTATGACCATATCAACTTCACGAGGATGGTGACCATAATCATCCACCAGCATGACATCGCCGTCTTGTCCGGATAACGAATAGTGACCATGCACCTGAAAGCGTCGTCCTACCCCGGCAAAACTTTCCAACCCACGCAAAATGGCCGCATCGCTCACGCCAGCATCGCTGGCCACCACTATGGCTGCCATGGCGTTCTGGGCATTGTGCCTTCCCGGCATGGCCAGGCGCACTTTCAGAGGGGCGGCATTGCCAGGACGTAGCGCCGTAAAGGTGACATCCCCCTGATACTGGGTAAAGTCAGTGATTCGATAGTCAGCGTCAGCAGCAAACCCATAAGTGACAAACTGGCGTTTAACCTGACCACACAGGTCACGAACATGACCATCATCCAGGCACAGCACGGCCAAGCCATAAAACGGCAGGTTGTGCAGAAACTCGATGAAAGTCGTTTTCAGGCGCTCGAAATCGCCTCCATAGGTCGCCATATGATCAGCATCAATATTGGTAACAATCGATACCAAAGGCTGCAAATGCAAAAAAGAGGCGTCCGATTCATCCGCTTCTGCCACCAGGTAGTCACCCTCGCCCAGCCGGGCATTGGTCCCTGCGCTTGTCAACTTACCGCCAATCACAAAGGTCGGGTCAAGCCCGCCTTCAGCCAACAGGGTCGCCGTGATACTCGTGGTAGTGGTTTTGCCGTGAGTACCGGCTACAGCAATGCCATGGCGAAAGCGCATTAACTCTGCGAGCATTTCTGCCCGCCTGACAACAGGCACACGGTGCTCATGGGCCCAGTGGATTTCAGGGTTGGTTGCATCAATAGCAGTCGACACCACGACAACGTCGGCACCCACGACATTCTGTTGTGCATGGCCAATGGCCACCATCACACCGCAGTTACGCAGACGTTCAACCACGGGAGACAGCTTCAGATCGCTACCGCTGACCTGATAACCCTGATTGGCCAGCACTTCCGCTATGCCACACATGCCTGCACCACCGATTCCGACGAAATGGATTCGCCGGATACGTCGCATGCCAGGGCCACTGATACGGCCTGACAGCGACGCTTCTGCTAAATTCACTTCAGTCACGCTTATGCTCCTTGTCAGCAAGCATTAAGCAGCCTTCCATCAGCCGCTGTGTTGCATCCAGATAAGCCGCCCGACGCGCATTGGCCGCTTTGCCTGCCAGCACCTCGGGGGATAACAGCTGTTTCAGTTCGCTTAGCAAACGTTCTTGGGTCAACTCGGACTGTACCACGCAAACCGCTGCTGATTCCCTGACCAGCGCCTGGGCATTGACCGCTTGATGGTCATCTACCGCATGGGGGAAAGGCACAAACAAGGCCGGCTTGGCAGCGGCCGCCAGCTCGGCCACTGTCAGGGCGCCCGAGCGGCAGACCACCAGGTCAGCCCATTGATAAGCCGCTGCCATATCATCTATGAAAGCACTTACCCTGGCATCTACGGCGTACTCGGCGTAGTGCGCACGGGTCGCCTCTTCACGGCCTCTTCCGGCCTGGTGCCAGACTTCTGGACGGGCGTCTGCATCGAGCCCTGCCAACGCCGGAGCCAGGCGCTCATTCAGTGTAACAGCCCCCAGGGAGCCACCCACGACCAGCAGTCGCAGTTTGCGACCGCGCATGGCATCTGCTTGACGAGGGTGCTCACCGAGTGTGGCAATCTCATCGCGCACCGGATTGCCGATTACTTCCGCTCGCGTCCCAAATGCCTGAGGGAAGGCCGCGTAGGTTCTTTTGGCCAGATAGCTCAAGACCCGATTAGTAAGCCCCGCCACGGCATTCTGCTCGTGAATAACCAGAGGAGTCCGGGACAGCCAGGCGGCAATGCCCCCCGGGCCGCTGGCAAAACCTCCCAGACCCACCACGACATCCGGGTTGAAGTCGCGAATGATGCGACGTGCCTCACCCACTGCCCGATATATGTTAAGCGGTGCCGTCAACCAGCCCACCAGGCCGTTGCCACGCAGACCGCTGATTTTCAACGGGTGTAATGTTATCCCAGCGGCTGGAACAAGCTGGTTTTCAATGCCCCTCGGGCTTCCCAGCCACTCCACCTCGATGCTCTGCTGGCGCAGTGCCTTGGCAAGCGATAGCGCAGGAATAACATGTCCGCCCGTTCCCCCTGCCATAATCAATATGCGCTGACCTGCCATTATCATCTGTACTCCATCATCGTTGAAGGCATCATCAACGGCGCACTTGCCGAGGCATCTTCCTGGCAATAGGCGCTCGCTTGGGATGCTGACGTGTTTCCACGTCTATGCGCAATAAAAGCCCGATCATCACACCCGTCACCAGGAGACTTGACCCGCCATAACTGATCAAAGGCAGGGTCAAGCCCTTGGTTGGCAGCAGACCAGAGCTGACAGCCATATTGATAAATGCCTGGGCCGCAATGACAAAGGCAATGCCGTAAGCGACATAGGCGCCGAACAGGTGCCCGGCAAGCTCAGCACGGCGGGCAATCAACAACGCACGCAGGATAAAGAGTGTGAACAGAATGATCAGACTGATCGCTCCCAGCATGCCCATTTCTTCTGCCAGTACAGCAAAGATAAAGTCGGTATGTGCTTCAGGCAGATAGTGGAGCTTTTGCACACTGTTACCTAGCCCGGTGCCGGTCACCTGACCGCGACCAAAGGCAATCAACGCCTGGGTCAACTGGTAACCGGTGGCAAACTGGTCAGCCCATGGATCAAGAAAGCTTGTCCAGCGCGCCAATCGATAAGGCTCCATGATGACGAGAAGAGTAAAGGCACCTCCCAACAGAAGGGAGATGCCGATAATGATCAACAGAGAAGCCCCCGCCATGATCAGCATCCCGATCACACAGACGGTATAAACGACCACTCCTCCAAAATCTGGTGCCTTGAGCAACAGGAGCCCTGGAACCGCCAGAATCATTAGCGGACGTATGATGCTCAAATGGTGTTGACGTAACTCTAGAACAAACCGGCTCATGAATGCCGCCATATAAACAATCAGCCCCAGCTTGCCAAACTCGGACACCTGAATGCTGGGTAGCGGCCCCGGCAAGGCAATCCAGCGCTTACTGCCATTCACCTCCTGACCGATGAACAGCACCAGCAGCAGCATCACGATGCTGATCACCATCAGCAAGCCGGCATTCTGTCGCCAAGCCTCTGTGGGCAAGCTGACCACCAGCACAGTGGCGATTACCGATACCGCGAGATACAAGCCGTGTTGACGCACGTAGTGATAACTATTGTCAAGCAGGCCAATGGAAGCCGAGCTGACCATTACCCAGCCGATGGCTGCAAGAGCGGCGGCCGTCATGACCAGCCAGATATCACAGCTCAAGTGACGCGTACTGACCTTGTTATACAGCTGCTCGAGCATTGCCTTCATGATGGCCCTCCGGCCGTGCATTGCCTGCTTTCAATCCATTGACAAAACACATCACCGCGCTGTTGGTAATCAACAAACTGATCAAGGCTTGCGCAGGCCGGGGATAACAGCACACAGTCACCCGGCTGAGCAATCTCGTATGCAGTCTGCATGGCGCTTGTCAAATCCTCCAGGCGACGGGTTTGCAGGTGCCGGCACAAAACTTTTTCGAGCTCTTCAGCATCCCTGCCAAACAGCAGCACTTCACGGGCATAAACGGCCAAGGGTTCAGCCAAAGGCGAAAAATCCGCACCCTTCCCCACGCCACCTGCCAGCAGAATCAGCTTGCCGTCCAGTCGAGGACCCAAGCCCTGAACAGCGGCCAGGGTTGCCCCCACATTGGTGGCTTTGGAGTCGTTAATCCAGAGCACGCCGTTGACCACTGCCACTCGCTGGCTACGATGGCGCAGGCCTCTGAAATCACGCAGCACTTGTCGCATGGCATCGCGCTTGAAACCGCAGTGTTCACCAACCGCCAGTGCTGCCAGGGCGTTAAGAAAATTGTGCTCCCCGTCCAGGCCAAGCTCACAGGCCCTGAGCCATGGGCGCTGGCCCTGCATCAACATCACCTCGCCGTCTTGAATACCCAGCCCCCACTGACAATCCTCACGGGGTGACTCTCGGGTAAAGCGGCTGATGCTTGGCGGTATATGCCCTGTTTCAGGCCAGGTCGCTGGGTCATCACCATTGACGACAGCGCTGGATGCGTCGATAAAAATGCGTCGTTTGGCAGCCCCATAAGCATTCATTCCAGCATGGCGATCAAGATGATCTTCGCTCAGATTGAGAAAGACACTGCATAATGCGCCAAGCGCAGGCGTGGTCTCCAGCTGGAAACTGGAAAGCTCCAGAATGTAAAGCTCTGCCTGCGGGCAATCCGCCAATAAATCCAGGGCTGCTGTCCCCAGATTACCGCCAACAGCCGCCTTTATTCCTGATGCATGCGCCATCTCACCAACCAATGTAGTGACGGTAGACTTGGCATTGGAGCCGGTAATCGCCACGATCGGTGCTTTGGCAGCGCGCCTGAACAGGGCAATCTCGCCCACCAGCCGAGGCTCTCCTGTTCGGGGATTGAAAGTGTTCTGCAGCCCTTCAAGGCCTGGCGTACCTGGGTCGACGCCAGGGCTGAGCACGATTTCCTCGGCATCCTGAAGATCCAGCCCGGTCAGCGGGCCACAGTAAATTTCAACGCCAGGGTAACGCTCTTGCATGGCGGCAAGCCCGGGGGGCTTATCGCGCGTATCTGCCAGCATAAACGACCTGCCCAACCGAGCCAGATGACGGCAGATCGCTTGACCGGACACCCCCAGCCCTATCACCAGCGTTGTTCCTTGGGGAATACGCAACATCTGGGACTCCTAACGGATTTTCAGGGTGGCCAGACCCAGCAGCACCAACACAACAGTAATTATCCAGAAGCGCACGATAACCCGCGGTTCAGGCCAGCCTTTTAGCTCATAATGATGGTGCAGAGGTGCCATACGGAAGATCCGTCGACCAGTCAGTTTGTAAGAGCCGACCTGCAGAATGACCGAGATGGTTTCCAGAACGAAAATCCCCCCCATGATAAACAGGATAATTTCCTGGCGGACAATCACGGCCACGACACCCAGGGCGGCTCCTAGCGCAAGCGCCCCCACGTCCCCCATAAAGACCTGAGCAGGATAGGTGTTGAACCACAAAAACCCCAGCCCCGCCCCAGCAATGGTGGCACAGAACACCGCCAGCTCACCGGTGCCAAGAATGAAGGGAATGTGCAGATAGTCGGCAAAAACAGCGTTACCACTCGCGTAGGCAAAAATCGACAATCCCATCGCAACAAGCACCGTCGGCATGATCGCCAGCCCATCCAGACCATCCGTCAGGTTGACGGCGTTGGAGCTACCCACAATGACAAAGTAGGTCAAAACAATGTAAAAAACGCCCAATGGCAGCACAAAATCCTTGAACAGTGGCACCAACAGGCTGGTTTCAACCGGAGAACCAGCCGTCCAGTACAGAATAACCGCAGCCCCTAGCCCTACCACTGATTGCCAGAAGTATTTCCAGCGTGCTGGCAGCCCCCGCGGGTTCTTCTCAACCACCTTACGGTAGTCATCCACCCAGCCAACAGCGCCAAAGCCGAGGGTAACACCCAGCACAATCCATACATACAGATTGGTCAGATCCCCCCACAAAAGGGTACTGGCTGCCATGGCAATCAGAATCATTGCCCCTCCCATGGTGGGCGTTCCTGCCTTGGAGAGGTGTGACTGCGGACCGTCATCGCGAACTGCCTGGCCAATCTGACCTTCTACCAGGCGACGGATGACCCAGGGCCCAAGCCACAGGCACAACAAGAGTGCAGTCAACGCGGCGAGAATGACGCGCAGTGTCAAATAGTTAAAGACCTGAAATGCACTTTGAAACTGACTTAGAAAATTCGCCAAATGAAATAACATGAGCGGCGGTTACCTTATTTTTTATTGACGCGCAGGGCAGCGACCAGTCGCTCCATCCCTGCACTACGAGAGCCTTTGATCAACAGATTGGCATCTGCGGGCAGGTGTTCAATCAGGTATGCCTGTAAATCAGCATAGTCGTCGAAGTGTGTGTCACTGCCAAACGCCTGACTGGCAGCCTGCGCTGGATCCCCCAAGGTGATAAGCCTATCCACCCCTAGTGCGGCGGCATAGGCCCCCACTTCTGCATGCAGTGCAACAGAGTCGGCGCCCAATTCCCCCATGGCACCGAGTACGCACCAGCGAGGCCCGGAAAAACTCATCAACGTCTCCAGGGCAGCCTTGACCGCCCCCGGATTAGCATTATAAGAATCATCCAGCAATCGACTTCCTCTCAACCCTGGCACGAGGTTCAGACGGCCCGGCAAGGATTGCAAACTGTTCAATCGATTGACCACTTCTTCTGGCGCCACATCCAGACTCAGCGCGACAGCCGCTGATGCCAGGGCATTAAGCACATTATGGCGGCCTATCAATTCTAGCGAGACCTTCCCCAGGACCTTGTCTTTCCAACGAAGTTCAAAGCCATAATGCCCTTCGGGGTCACAGGCCAATGAAGTCGCGCTGACATCAGCCGCTGGATGAAAGCCGAAACTTATGATGTGGCGAGGCAATGCCCACTGCTGCCAGAATGGAAAGTAGTGATCATCACGATTAAGAACCGCCACGCCGTCAACCGGCAACCCATTAAGGATTTCACCTTTAGCCTGAGCAATCATGCCCATCCCCCCAAACTCACCCAAATGGGCACCGGTGACATTGGTAATGACGGCCACTCTGGGCTGGGCCAGCAAGCTCGTCCAGGCGATTTCACCAATATGATTGGCACCCAGTTCAACCACTGCCGCACGATGCTGCTTACCCAACCCGAACAAGGTCAAGGGGACGCCAAAATCGTTGTTAAGGTTGCCGTGCGTCGCGTGTACCGGCCCCAGTGCCTGCAAAAGGGTAGCGGTGATTTCCTTGACGGTTGTCTTGCCACTGTTACCTGTAATGGTCACCAGTGGCCCAGATGACCACTGTTGACGCCAGAAGCGTGCCAGCAAGCCCATTGCTAACCGAGTGTCAGCGCATACCAGCTGCGGATTCTCAAGTCCGTCAACATGTTCAGAGACCAGTGCCGCCACTGCACCCTGCCTGAATGCCTCGCCTATATAAGCGTGACCATCGAAGCGTTTTCCCTTGAGCGCTACAAACAGACAGCCTGCAACAATCTGACGGGAATCAGTGACAACCGAGGTTATTGTTTGTTCTGCAGCATCCGGTGGGCAAGACCCACCCACTGCCTCAGCAATTTTACCCAGTGTCAGTTGCATGCATCATTCCGTCCATTCAGAGCCTTGTTCACCTCATCGCTGTCCCGATAATGATGACGCAGGCCGTTGATTTCCTGATAGGCTTCGTGGCCTTTGCCCGCAACCAGAATGACGTCCTCAGCTGCCGCATTAGCCGCTGCGTAGGCAATCGCTTGTCGACGATCAGCAATTTCCACTACTTTCCCATCAGCCATACTGACGTCACTGAAGCCTTGCATGATCATTGCGCGAATGACGTCAGGGGCTTCGTTGCGAGGGTTATCATCTGTCACCACAACCGCATCAGCATGTTGATCGGCTTTTTTGGCCATTTCAGCCCGCTTACCAACATCACGCTCTCCCCCGCAGCCAAACACGCACCAGAGCCTGGCCTTTGTACCCAGGTGGGCTTTCAATGCCACTAAAGCATTATGCAGTGCATCAGGCGTATGTGCATAGTCGACAACCATGCTTGGAGAACCCGTTTTTCGATGGAGCTCCATGCGTCCTGGCACAGGCGTGAGCAGTTTAGCCGCAGCCACAAGGTCATCGATTTTTTCACCCAGACCATACAGCGTTGCCATGGCCAGCAGCACGTTGTCCAGATTAAAGCGTCCCATCAGAGCCAGATCCAGCACTTTCTCTTCATCGGGGGTAGCAATAACTGCCTGCTGGCCGTCAGCATGTGGGTGCCACTCCAACACTCTGAGAGTCACTGCTTCATGCTGGCCGCTGGCCAGAACACGTACCTTGTCAGCGCAGCCGGAAAGCATCAGGCGGGCCAATGGGTCATCACCGTTCACCACGGCAAGAGACAGCTCCGCTCGGCGGAACAGCTTGGCCTTGGCCGCCGCATAGGCCGCCATGCTGCCATGGTAGTCCAGATGGTCACGACTCAGGTTGGTAAATACACCGACGTTGACATTAACAGCGCCAAGCCGATTCTGATCCAACGCATGAGACGAGGCCTCCAGCGCCACGCGTTTGACCCCTTGGGAAGCCAGGCTACCCAGAGTTGCCTGTAGCGCGAGAGGGCCAGGGGTTGTCAAACCATTCTCGGAAAGATCGCCGCAACGCCCGCCTCCAAGGGTTCCGATCAGCCCTGCCGGCGTACCTAAACGTTCGCTCAGCTCAGCAATATAATGCGTCACCGAACTCTTACCGTTGGTGCCGGTAACCGCAATCACATCGAGCCCTTCAGGTACCCTGAACAGCGTACGTCCGAACTCACCCAGAAGAAGGGAAAGAGACGGCAGGGGCAAGATGCCACCTTCAAAGTCAATTTCACCATCACGCGCGTGACTCAACACCAGCGCAGCTCCTGCCTCGAGAGCAGTGTCGATAAAGTCGCGACCATCCTGCTGACTGCCAGGAACGGCAACAAAAACGTCACCTGGCTGTACCTCGCGCGAATCGGCAATCAGGCGGACGTGATCAGGCAAATCAGACAACACTTCCGCCAGTGGCAAACCGGGCCAGACCTGCTGCAATGCCTGAATAAGATCGCGCGAGGGTATTGTCATGGCATATCCTTAGTTAATTGATTCATCATCAGGCGGGACATCCAGAAGACGCAGTGCGTTGCCGGTGATACTGGAAAACACCGGCGCTGCAACAGCGCCGCCGTAGATATCACCTGCTTTAGGATGATCAATCATGATAACCGTCACGACTCTTGGGTCAGAAACCGGCGCAATGCCCGCAAAGACGCTCCGATATGCGGTTTGTGAATAACCCGATGCATCTGATTTGCGTACTGTCCCTGTTTTACCAGCGACACGGTAGCCTTCTACCCTGGCACGCCGTCCTCCGGTATCCGGGCCTACAGAGGTTTCCAGAAGACCGAGCAGCTGTTCTGCCGTATTGGATGCCACGACTTGAGTTCCCTGTGGGATATCATTCAGACGTAACAAGGACGGCGACATACGCTGCCCCTGGTTAGCTATGGCAGTATAGGCGCTCGCCAGCTGCAAAGGCGACACTGACAACCCGTAGCCATAAGAAAGTGCCGCTCGCTCACTGCGCGACCAGCGAATCGGGGCAGGCAGGCTGCCAGCAGATTCACCCGGAAAGCCTGTACCAGGCGCCAGTCCAAAACCCAGCTGGCTGTACTTTTCCCATATCGCGGTGTCTGGCATCTGCAGTGCCAGTTTTGACATGCCGATATTAGAGGATTTTTCCAGAATACCGGAAAAATCAAGCTTGCCGTAATTACGGATATCGCGAATGGTAAACTGATCAATACGCATCCATCCAGGGGAAGTATCAACCACCTCGTCCGCTGAAAACTCACGGCTTTCCAGTACGGCCATCATCGCCAGCGGCTTCATAACTGAACCGGGCTCAAACACGTCGACCACCGCCTGGTTGCGTAACCCTTGAGGATCAAGTCCAGCACGATTATTGGGGTTATAAGACGGATAATTGGCCATGGCCAGCACTTCGCCATTGCGAACGTCCATCATGATGGCAACACCGCCATCTGCCTCATTGTCCATCACCGCACTACGCAATTCCCTGTAGGCCATGAACTGCAGACGCTGGTCAATCGACAGTACCAATTCCCCGCCAGGCTGAGCTTCCCTGGCCACGCCCAACTCCCTGACCAGACGACCGCGGCGATCCTGGACAACCCGCCGCTGACCGGTATGTCCAGCGAGATAAGGCTGGTAAGCCAACTCCATGCCTTCCTGCCCCTGATCATCGATATTGGTAACCCCTAATATCTGGGCTGCCACCTCACCGGCCGGGTAGTAACGCTTGTACTCAGGCCGGGAATAAACACCCGGCAACCGCAAATCAAGCACGCGCTGTGCATCGTCAGGTGTCATATGACGGCGAAGATACATGAACTCATGTTCACGATAGCGTTCAAGACGCGCCTGGAGCGCTTCCAGGTTGATTCCCAACTCACCCGCCAGAAGCACCTGCTGAATGCCATCATCAGGCAGTTCCTGCGGATTCGCCCACAGGGTGACAACAGGCGTGGAAATAGCCAACGGCTCACCGTTGCGATCGGTAATCATTCCACGGTGGGCGGGGATTGTTTCGTGGCGGAGGGTTCGCGCGTCACCCTGATTCTGCAAGAAAGGCCGATCAAACAGCTGTAACAACGTCACACGACCAATCAGAACAACCGCGACCAGCAGTATCGACACAACGACCAGCAAAAATCGCCCACCGCGCAGGGGCAAAGCGTTAGAAGCGCTGCGCCTGGGGTTGCGGTCAGAATGCACTGTCACGGCTGAATCACCTCAACATCATGTACATCGGGAATGCGCATATCCAATCGCTCAGCAGCGATACGTTCAATGCGCACCGGAGAGGACCAGGTACTCTCCTCAAGCAGCAGCTGCCCCCACTCCGTATTGAGCTGGTTTTTTTCCTGATTCAGTCGTTGCCATTCTGCAAACTGCATTCGCGTTTGATGGGTAGTCGCGACAATAGCCAACCCTGTTGTCAGGCAGGCAACAAAGAGCAGGCACGTCAAAACGGGCCACAACCCAAGGCGCAGATGAAAGGGCCACTCTGCGCGCAATGACATGATCCATTGTCTCAGGCCAACTTTCTCCATGTTCAAGCTCGTTTTCTGGCGACTCGCATGACAGCACTGCGGGCACGCGGATTGTCGGCAATTTCAACTGCACTGGGTCGCTGGCTTTTACCGACAGCTTCCAGGCGCCGGTTAAGCTGGTCGTCTCGGACCGGAACGCCGCGGGGCAGATGAGTGTCTCCGCGTACGTGATAGCGAATGAAACGTTTCACCCGACGATCTTCCAGGGAATGGAAACTGATGACCACCAGGTGCCCCCCGGGCGCCAATGCTTCGAGTGCTTCGTCAAGCGCGGCGTCCAATTGCTCCAGTTCACCATTGAGAAAAATTCTCAAGCCCTGAAACGCCTTGGTGGCGGGGTGGCGGCCCTTTTCCCAAGCCGGATGCGCCGTTTTCAGAATCTCGGCCAGATCCAACGTATGTGTAACAGGCTGTTTTGACCGTCGATCAACCACTGCACGGGCCAAGCGTTTAGCAAAGCGTTCTTCCCCGTAGGTTTTGAAGACTCGGGCAATTTCCGCTTCACTGGCACGGGCCAGAAATTCAGCGGCACTTTCACCCCGGGTAGGATCCATACGCATGTCCAGCGGGCCATCACGCATGAAACTGAACCCGCGTGAAGGATCATCAAGCTGCGGGGAGGAAACCCCAACATCCAGCAGGACACCCGACAGCCTGCCGTGGACACCCTGCTCTCTCGCCACTTCCCCTAAACGGGCAAAATCACGCTGCACCAACTGAAAACGCTGGTCACTGACCTGCTGGCCGGCTTTTATGGCTTCCGGATCTCGGTCGAGGGCTATAAGGCGTCCATGAGGTTCCAAATGCTCCAGGATCAGTCGCGAGTGCCCCCCACGACCAAAGGTGCCATCAAGATAGACGCCACTCGCATCCTGCACCAGGGCATCAATTGCTCCGTGAAGCAATACACTGGTATGGCGAAAGGAGTCAGCGGCCGTTTCCGCTTCGGGTGATGACATCTGGTTCTCACACTTAAAATAAACGCGGTACCCGTCAGAGATGACAAGCGTTGCATATGCAAACATTGTTTACATATTAATATGTTACTGATGCAAAAATGAGGGGGAGTCGGCCGATAAGCCGGGTTCTGTCTAAGACAGCCATTCCTCTAGGCGCTACGTTACCGCAGCGCTCAAGCAACCTACCCGGACCCAGCGCGGGCCACGCCATTGGGTCCCTATTTGGTCTTGCTCCGAGTGGGGTTTACCTTGCCACGCACTGTTACCAGCCGTGCGGTGCGCTCTTACCGCACCCTTTCACCCTTACCGGCCCCGAAAGGCTTAGGCGGTTTACTCTCTGCTGCACTTTCCGTCGGCTCACGCCGCCCAGGCGTTACCTGGCACTCTGCCCTGTGGAGCCCGGACTTTCCTCCCCCACGCACAAGGCGCAGCGGCGACTGTCTGGCCAACTCCGAACGTAAGCATACCAGCGCCCCCGTCCTGCCTCAATCACCGCTTTTGATTGCTTGCAATTTTGTATACCAGTTTTGCTTACGCCCACCGAGTAACCTTGCCGCTACTGCGGCTCCCTGCTTGACGCCAACCCCCTCAGCCAACAGGGCTTCCAGCAGCATCTCTTCTGAAAAAGCCAGCGCTGTCTGCGGTTCGCTGGCCTCGGCCCCTTCAATCATGATGACGAACTCGCCGCGCGCCTGATTGGGGTCGCTCTGAATGGCTGACAGCAACTCTCCCGGCGAACCTGACAGAAAAGTCTCAAATGTTTTGGTCAACTCCCGTGCAATCACCACCCGACGTTGATCCAGTACCTCGGCCATTGCCGACAATGTGTGCATGATACGGTGGGGTGACTCATAGAACACCTGGGTTTCCTCTCGGAGTTTGATCGTCTCAAGTGCCTGACGACGTGCCGTCGGCTTGGCAGGCAAAAAACCACCGAAGGTAAAGCGATCCGTGGGAACACCTCCCGCACTCAGGGCAGCAATCAGAGCGGATGCACCTGGCACTGGCACGATAGTGCGCCCACGCTCACGTAATTCATGAACAACTGTAAAACCAGGATCACTGATCAATGGCGTTCCAGCATCACTAACCAAGGCGATACTCTGTCCGGCCAGCAGATAGGCATCCAGCTGCTCAAGTCTCTGTTTTTCATTATGATCATGCAACGACAGCATAGTGACATTGATACCCAGATGGGCCAGTAGCCGACCGGTATGACGGGTATCTTCTGCCGCAATCACGGACACACTCCCCAACACCTTGACCGCCCTGGCAGAAAGGTCTTCCAAATTCCCAATTGGTGTTGCAACCACGTACAATGTACCTTGAGATGCTGCGTTCAACTTCACGTGCGTCATCATTACTCCTGACCAGACTTATTGTGAAACATATGACGTCATAAACGGATTTATTGATGGCAGCTTCTGAAAACGCGATGCATACGCCAAACCGATTAACACCTTGCGTCGCCATTAGTTGTATACCAGTAATTTATGTACCACCCGTAAAGCGGTAGCGCCATTGGAACCTAAGGAAGGATACATGAAACAGTTATATCGTGGCTTATTCAGCATTGTATTAACGGCGCTTTTTCTTGGCGGTTGTGCCGGCCAGCCGTCACCCCCTGAAGTCGTTGAGCGCACTCCCCCCAACGCCGAGCAACTGCTCCGTGAAGCGGAACAGCAGTCCCCTGAACAGGCGGCCATCACACGCCTGGAAGCCGCTTTCACCTTTGACCGCCAGGGGCAGCAATCATTGGCGTTTGATACCGCTGGTGACATTGATGAAAGCCTGCTGTCGATGGAAGACCGGATTCGCTGGGCACTCTTCTATTCCGCAATGGCACAATCTGCTGACCAGCCAGAAGAAGTGCTACGTGCGACTGAGCTCCTTGAGGATGAACCGGGCATGTCAGCTGACCAGCTTCAGACACTTCAGGAGCGCAGACGTTGGGCCTTGTCCTCCTCCAGACAGCTCAATGCCGAACAGCTGGGCCTTACAGAGTTGGGTACTATTGGGCACATTGGCGTTTTCCTGCCAAAATCTGGCGCCCTGACCAACATTGCTTCAACCATTGAAGACGTTATCAAAGCACATCATGACCTGCAGAATAATGCCATCCGTCTGAGCTTTTTTGACTCCAGTGACTCTTCACTCGGCGAGCTCTATGAGTTGGCTCGCCAACAGGGGGTTGAGTTTGTCATTGGCCCCTTGAGCAAGGAGAACGTGACAACACTGGAAACACAACAAAGCGTGCCATTGCCTACCCTGGCACTCAACTATGGCCGCAGCGAACGCAATCAGGCACAAAAGTTGATTCAGTTTGGGCTTTCTGCTGAAGATGAAGCACGCCAGGTTGCACAGCGTGCCTGGACTGACGGCCACCGACAGATAGCTATCATGGTGCCCGACAACGACTGGGGACGCCGCGCTGGAGAAGCGTTCTGGGACACCTGGAGCGAAGCAGGCGGTCGCGTAACGAACGCCGTCAGCTATGCGCCAGACGATGCCGTCACCCGTGCGGTCGAATCGGCGCTGAACGTTCGCGGTGAGCGCGCTCAACTGGAGAATATCGATGCGCTATTCTTGCTTGCACTGCCTGAATATGCACGCCAGGTCCCACCTACGCTGGATTTTTATTACGCATCCGATTTACCCATTTATGCAACCTCACACCTGCATGAAGGCCTGCTGCAGCCACGCCTCAATCAGGATCTTGACGACGTGTTCTTTGTCGATATTCCCTGGCAGATTCCTGATGCGGCGGTAGGCGGAGAGGAAGTCCTGCCGTCTTATGAGTCCTATCGCCTTTTGCGTGAGGAAGGCGAAATGTCGATGTTCAGATTGATGGCTATGGGGGTTGATGCCTATGAAATTGCAACAGGTATTGAGGACTTTATCGAAAGTGAACGTATATCAGGGGCTACTGGACAGTTGACCCTGACAAGTGATGGCAGGATTTACCGTGAGCTTCCATGGGCAAAATTTCAAAACGGCATTCCAAGCCCTATCATGACCCCGGACTTTCAGGCTGATGGCGAATCGTAATGCCCAGACGGCACGCGCACGTGGCGCCCTGGTCGAGCGGTTTGCTGCGAACTGGTTACAACAACAGGGCCTTGTCCTGGTTGGTCGTAACCAGTTTGTTAAAGGCGGTGAGCTGGATCTGATCATGAAGGATGGCGACATACTGGTTTTTGTCGAAGTCAAACATCGCGAAAATTGTCATCACGGACATCCTCTGGAAACCGTAACGCCAGTAAAGCAGCAGCGCCTTGTGCATGCAGCCACTATTTACCTGGCAAGACACGCGCTGTCTTGTCCTTGCCGATTTGATATTCTTGCCGTCACGGGCACCCCACCCGATATTTCTTTTGAATGGGTCAAAGCCGCCTTTGACGCATTTTGATGCTTAAACACAGGAAGGCCAGATGGACTTTCAATCTCGGATAATCAGTCATTTCAATGCCAGTATTGATACTAAAACCTATGCCAGTGAGGTTTTACCTCCTTTTATAGAAGTCGCAAGTCAGATGATGGTGCAAAGCCTGGTCAGTGACGGCAAGATTCTTGCCTGCGGCAATGGAGGCAGCGCTGGAGATAGCCAGCATTTTTCTTCAGAGTTACTAAACCGCTTTGAACGTGAGCGCCCCAGCCTGCCCGCTCTGGCGCTGACGACCGACACGTCCACGCTGACCTCGATTGCCAACGACTACAGCTATAACGAGGTATTTTCCAAACAGATTCGCGCCCTGGGCCAACCAGGCGACATTCTGCTGGCGATTTCTACGAGCGGTAACTCAGCCAACATAGTGCAAGCCATCCAGGCCGCCCACGATCGTGATATGGCAGTCGTGGCGCTCACAGGCAGAGACGGAGGTGATATGGCTTCCTTGCTGGGCCAGGACGACTGTGAGATTCGCATACCCGCCACTTCCACAGCCCGCATCCAGGAAGTCCACTTATTGGTTGTCCACTGCCTATGCGATCTGATTGATGAACAGCTGTTTGGCGAAGCCGTTTAATTACTTCAGTTCCTGTGCAAACTCGGCTATTTTGAACACACCATCAATCTTGCATGGATCACTGTTGGCAACTGTCGTTTGATGTATCATCACGAAACTCTTTTCTAACGACAGCGATGCCTGAATGCCAGCTTGGCCCACATTTCAATTACAGGGAATTCACTATGTTACAGACGCTGTCATCACGCCTACCTCTGGCTCTGATCATTACTGCCGTTTTGCTGTTAACGGGCTGTGCCACACAATCAGCACATGATCCAGATAATTACGGCACACGTTCAAGCGATGTTGAAGCCATTGATAATACAATTGCCAAAGAAGTCGAACGCGCACTCGAGCGTACTGATGGACGTCTTGCCCAGGCCAGAATCAAGGCAAACGTATTTAATGGCGAAGTGCTTCTGGTGGGCCAGGTGCCCAGCGAAGAACTTAAATCAACGGCAACGCAGGTGACTGAGGATATTCGCGGCGTCAGCAAGGTACACAACGAGTTGGCCATTGCAGCGACCATACCTGCGACTCAACGACTGACTGATAGCTGGATAACCACTAATGTGGTCAGTCAGATGGCGACCAATAACCGCATTGATTCTTCCAAGATTGAGGTGACAACAGAAAACGCGAGTGTTTACCTGATGGGCATCGTCGCCCGCTCAGAAGCAGATATGATTGTCAATGAAGTATCCACCGTCCGTGGTGTTCAGCGTATTGTTAAGGTATTTGATTATCTGGATTAACCCAATGTAATTAAAATGCTTGAATATGCAGTCTTATTAAAAAAGCCTCAGTTGAATGAGGCTTTTTTGGGCTATACTGATAGGCTACTTGATGACTCGCAACGTAGGCTTTTTGCCGCTTTTCTTGCCATCCTTCTTTTCTGTGTCTCTGGCCTCCCGCCGGCCTTGCTTGTTGCTATCCCCTGGTGGAGAAGACTCAGCAATCGATAACGTTGGATTGTGGTCTTTATCATCATCCTGTTCCTGTCTCTTGCCTTCAACCGAAGGCCCTTCAGACTTGCTATCAGGCGCATCAAGCTCTGGCTCATGACCAAATACCATGCCTGCACCATTTTCTCTTGCATAGATAGCAATCAAGGCGGGTAATGGAATCATTACCTGCATAGGATGACCACCAAAACGAGCATTGAAGCTTATGGCATCATTTTCAATCATAAGATCACGCACAGCCGTTGGCGCGACATTCAGCACGATCTGGCCGTTCTGAACGAACTGACGGGGCACCTCAACGTCAGGCAGGGTAGCATCGACAACCAAATAAGGGGTTAATTCGTTATCTACCAGCCACTCATAAAGGGCTCTTGCCAGATAGGGACGACTAGAGTGCATCTTGCTCCCCTGTTTTAATGCCCGCCCCACCCTGCATGCAACAGGGCGGCACGGTTAATGTGTGTTAAGCGCGCATCTCTTTTTCGAATTCGTTCAATGCTGCCTGGAAGGTTTCACGTTCAAAGACCCGCGTCATGTAATCAATCAGTGGCTGAACCTGCTTTTCGGGCAGCTCAATATTCAATTCGGGCAAGCGCCACAGAATCGGTGCCAGACAACAGTCAACCAGAGTAAATTCATCACTCATGAAAAACGGCATGTCTTCAAAGATGGGTGAAATACCCACCAGGCTTTCACGTAATTCCTTGCGTGCCTTATCCGCTTCTTTTTTGCTACCCGTTCTAATCGTGTCCACCAGCGGACACCATTCTCGCTCTACACGATGCATCCACAAACGACTTTGTGCACGTGCCACAGGGTAAACCGGTAACAAGGGAGGATGGGGAAAGCGTTCATCCAGATACTCCATCATCACCTTGGACTCGTACAACACAAGATCTCGATCCAGCAATGTCGGCACGCTGTTATAAGGATTCAGCTCAGCGAGTTCCTGCGGCGGCTGCTCGTCGTTAACATCAACGATGTCTACCGTTACCCCTTTTTCAGCTAGCACAATACGCACACGATGACTGAAATGATCATCATTGCCCGAATAGAAGATCATCGACGACCGTTTGGCCACAACACCCATGAAATCATCCTCACATCAAATCAACTTGACATCATAACACGCAACCAGGCCAAGAGGGTAAAAGCAGAAACAGACTTTGCCTCATAACGCAAAAGGCGCACAGCCGATGCCATGCGCCTTCAGGTTACGTCTTACCTGTATCTGGTGATGATCACTTAGTGAACATCGCGCCAGTACTCACGTTTCAGGAAGTAGGCTACCACACCAAAGATGATGATAAAGATCAGAACTTTGGGAGCTAGTGCCTGAGCCTGCAGCTTGGAAGGCTCACCTGCATAGGCCAGGAAGTTCGTGAGGTCATAAATGGCCTCTTCAAACTCGTCTGGATCCATGGCACCTTCTTGAGTGACCTTCAGAACATCACAGGATTGATACTTACCAGACAGTGGATCGGGCGACTGCCCTTCTACCGGCTGATCTGTCTCAGCGCATACCATTTCCTGAACCCCTTGCAGTGGTTCAAGTACGTTAGGCATCGCCGAGGCTTCAAGCACTGTATTATTCACGCCAAGCGGTTGACCTGGATCCCGGTAGAACCCTAACAGATATGAGTAGATGTAGTCGGTTCCACGTAGACGACTCATCAGCGACAGATCGGGTGGCGCAACACCAAACCAGGATTCACCGTCTTCGCCATGCATGGCAATCTGCATCTGATCATTGAAAGCCAGATCCGGCGAGAAAATCAGATTTTCCTCGACAAGATCCTGTGGAATTCCAATATCCTCGGCTGAGCGCGCAAAGCGCTGATGCTCCATGGAATGGCAGCCCATGCAGTAGTTGACGTATAGCTGCATACCATTCTGCAGCGATTCCTGGTTGGTCAGATCAGGATCCATGGAATGCGGCACGCTGGCACCACCCGCAGCGAATGCCGTTATCGGGAGCAGTGCAAAGAGCAGTGCGAATAGTTGCTTTTTCATTAGCCAGTCACCCTTTCCGGAACGGGTTTAGTCTTCTCCAGCCGGGTATAGATCGGCATCAGCAGGAAGAATGCGAAATACATGGCCGTGCATGCCTGTGCAAGAAGTGTACGTCCTTCAGTTGACGGCAACACGCCCAATATACCCAGAATGACGAAACTGATGCAGAAAAGGGCCAGCATTGTTCTGGATATCCATCCTTTGTAACGCATTGAACGGACCGGGCTGCGATCAAGCCATGGAAGTACAAACAGGATAGCAATCGCCCCGCCCATGAACACTACACCAAGGAACTTGGCATCAAGACCGAACAGCGAGAAGGTAATCGCCCGCAAAATGGCGTAGAACGGCGTGAAATACCAGACAGGGGCAATATGATCAGGCGTGACGAGCGGGTTCGCCGGTTCAAAGTTGGGCTTCTCAATAAAGTACCCGCCGCCTTCCGGGAAGTAGAAGACCACAATGCAGAAGACAAACAGGAAAATCGCAATACCAACCAGATCTTTCACGGTGTAATAAGGATGGAATGCAATGCCATCCAACGGCTTGCCGGTCTCATCTTTCTTCTGCTTGATGTCAACGCCATCCGGATTGTTGGAGCCGACTTCATGCAAGGCAATGATATGCAGTACAACCAGCGCCAGAATAACTATGGGCAATGCAACCACATGCAGTGCAAAGAAACGGTTCAGGGTAATTCCCGAGATCAGATAGTCACCACGCACCCATTGGGCCAGATCAGGACCAATCCCCGGAATGGCAGAAAACAGAGAAATAATAACCTGTGCGCCCCAGTAGGACATCTGCCCCCACGGCAGCAGGTAACCCATAAAGGCTTCGGCCATCAGCGCCAGGTAAATGGTCATGCCAAAAATCCACACCAATTCGCGCGGCGCCTTATAGGAGCCATACATCAAGGCACGGAACATATGCATGTAGATAACAACAAAGAAAGCTGAGGCGCCCGTGGTGTGCAGGTAGCGAATCAGCCACCCCCACTCCACATCGCGCATGATGTACTCAATGGAGTCAAAAGCACCTTCCGCGGAAGGGTTATAACTCATTGTCAGCCAGACACCGGTCAGTATCTGGTTGATCAACACCAGCAACGCCAGTACCCCAAAAAGGTACAGGAAGTTGAAATTTTTGGGTGCGTAATATTTAGTCAGATGATCTTGCATCATCTGAGTGGCTGGAAAGCGGTCATCGACCCAGCGCATGACACCGCTTTCAGCTTTGGCCTTGTTCGGGTTAGCCATCAGGCAGCCTCCTCATCTTCGCCAACGATAATGAAATCGTCACCCTCGAAGCGGTAGGGTGGAACTTCGAGGTTTGTAGGTGCAGGAACTCCTGAATAGACGCGCCCAGACAAGTCAAAGCGTGAACCATGGCAAGGACAAAAGAATCCTCCCGGCCAATTATCAACGCCGACACCTTCAGCGTCCGGTTCAGGACGGTACAATGGTGAGCACCCAAGATGGGTACAGATACCAATAAGAACGCCAATTTCGGGTTTGACAGAACGCAGAGTACCCGTCGCGTAGGCAGGTTGCTGCGGTACTGCTGAATCAGGATCTGCCAGAAGACCGGTATCCAATGCTTCTGTCCGCTCGATCATTTCTGCAGAGCGGTTGATAATCCATACTGGCTTGCCGCGCCACTCTACCGTCATACGCTGACCAACTTCGAGCTTGGACACATCTGCTCGAACCGGCGCACCAGCCGCTCTTGCCTTGGCACTAGGCTGCCAAGAAGCCAAAAAGGGAACCGCAACCCCAACAGCGCCCACCGCACCCACAACGGAGGTGGCACCAACAAGGAAGCGGCGCCGACCTTTGTTTACGCCGTTATCTGCCATTTCTGGTTTCTCCCATCAGCTTACCCGCACCGCCACCAGAGTATACCGTGACGACGAATATCAAATACTGCCTATATTAAAAAAACAAGGCGCATTACACAAGAACAAACGCCATTGACCATGGTGGTAGATGCTATATAACTTTTTGATAGTGCAAAAAAAACGCCCAGGCGCATGACCTGAGCGTTGTGCTGAATAACGCTGGAATTAACGCTTTGAGAACTGAGGGCGACGACGCGCCTTGCGAAGACCCACTTTCTTACGCTCTACCTGACGCGCATCGCGTGTAACATAACCCGCTTCGCGTAATGCAGGCCTAAAGTCTTCATTGTAAACCATCAGCGCACGGGTAATCCCGTGGCGAATTGCCCCAGCCTGAGAAGAGCCACCACCGCCTTCTACAGTGACATAGACGTCAAACTGATTCAGCGTTTCAGTCAGTTCCAGCGGCTGGCGAACCACCATACGCCCTGTTACGCGACCAAAATATTGATCCAGCTCGCGATTATTGACAGTGATCTTGCCGGAACCCGGCTTCAGGAAAACACGGGCGGTGGAAGTCTTGCGGCGCCCGGTACCGTAATACTGCTGTGTCATGGCGAAGATTTCCTTAAATGTTCAGTTCAAGCGGCTGCTGTGCAGTGTGCGGATGCTCGGCGCCAGCATAGACTTTAAGTTTTGAATACATGGCGCGACCTAGCGGCCCTTTTGGCAGCATGCCCTTGACAGCTGATTCAATGATACGCTCAGGCGCATGATCAATCATCTTGTCAAACGTCATGGAACGCAGACCACCCGGGTAACCGGTATGGCGGTAGTAGGTCTTGGCTTTGGCCTTATTGCCCGTGACATGCACTTTTTCAGCGTTGATTACGACAATATAGTCGCCAGTATCAACGTGAGGAGTAAATTCGGGCTTATGCTTGCCGCGCAGGCGGCGAGCAATCTCGGTTGCCAGACGACCGAGCGTCTTGTCCGTAGCATCGACAACATACCAGTCGCGCTGGACGGACTGCGGCTTAGCACTGAACGTCTTCATGGATGAAATCACCAATTAAAGTTGATTGGGTATCTGTGTCCTTTTATAAGGCCAGATACCATCCCTATTTTTTTTGGTTGCTGAAATGAGCATAGTTGCTGACACATCACAACAACATCAAGCGAGGCGGCATATTACAGGAGTTGCCCATACAAGTTAACCCTCAGCCCGATTTTTTTATCCAGCGTCAGCTCATGCAAGCCTTCAAGGCTTGTGCGCCAGCGCCAGATACTCATGCGACTGCATTTCCTGAAGACGTGACAATGTTCGCTGAAACTCGAAGTTCAGCCTGCCGTCGGTATACAATTCATCAATTGGCACCTGGGCTGACATCAGCAGCTTGACGCCACGGTCATAGAACTCATCTACCATATTAATAAAGCGCCTGGCCTGATCTTCATTGCTGGCGCCCATCTGACTGACATTAGACACCAGCACAGTATGGAATTCACGGGCAAGTTCAATATAGTCATTCTGGCTGCGCGGACCATCACATAGCTCCAGAAATTCGCACCAGAGCACATCATCATGTAATCGCTTTGCCCTGATGGAACGATGGTTCACTTCCAGAGGAACATCCACTTCACCTTCATGGCCGGAAATTTCGCGAAAACTTCTCAGCAGTTGAACTTCCGCTGCTTCATCCAGGGGAGAATGAAATATTTCGGCTCTCTCAAGGGCTCTCAGGCGGTAATCAATTCCTGAATCTACATTAACCACCTCGCAATGCCGGTTCAAAAGCTCAATAGCCGGAATGAAACGTGCCCGCTGCAGACCATCCTTGTAGAGGTCATCGGGCACGATATTTGAGGTAGCCACCAGCACAACACCTTTATCAAACAGGGCTTCAAGCAGGTTGGCCAATATCATGGCATCCGTTATGTCCTTGACAAAAAACTCGTCAAAGCAGATGACCCGCGCCTCGGCAGCAAACTTTCCGGCAATCAGCTGCAGCGGGTTCTTTTCACCCTTATAGTGATTCAGCTCATTGTGTACTCGCTGCATGAAACGGTGAAAATGTGTGCGCATTTTGTCAGCAAATGGCAAGGATTCATAAAAGGTATCCACCAGATAGGTCTTGCCTCTTCCCACCCCACCCCAAAAATAAAGCCCCTGGAAAGCAGGCTCTCCAGCCCCGAAAGCGGCATTGGAATGACGCTTACCGAACCAGCCAGTCAAGCGCGCCTTGACCCCCTTGGTGCTCACAGGTGATGAAGGAGCCGGCTGCGTCGCCACCAGATCATCATATAGACGTTGTAGGTGTTCAACAGCTGCTTGCTGAGCAGCATCAAACTGAAAATCGTCGCGCTGTAGATCAGCACGATAACGTTCTATGGGAGTTGCAAGTGTTGTCACAGTGTCTCCATAGGCGACAGGTCAATGGTTGCAGGCCTGGCAAGCCATGGCGGAACCAACGTCAGCCTCTTTTGCTTCCAGCCACTTAGTGGCAAGAGTTTATACGCTGGCGACGGATAACGCACATCATGGATTGACCTCAACGTCTCAGTGGCGCCTATAATAGTCAGGTAACTGATTGATGAGCCGTTTTAGGGCCTGTCGACGTTCCCTCATGCCAGCGATTAAACGTCAACGGGCCCAGATATTGGCGCATAGTATTCCCAGACGTTAGGAGATAAGTGTGCAAGCAAGTTCTGAACTGATATTTGCTCTTTCAGGCGTCATTACAGGCATCATCCTTGGCATTCTCGGCTATCGTCTACTCAGTAGAAATCACCGTGAAAGCAACCTGATGCAACAAAAACTACTAGAAAGCGAACGCCAGGTTGAAGAGCTCAAAGCGCGCATGGGCACTCATCTGCTTGATGCCCATCAGCATATTGATACTCTGCGAACAACTGCCGACCAGCTTGAACAACAGCTGGCTCATGAAGCCCGGTACTGGCAACTCAATGATGAAAAACTCCAACGTCTGAACCTGAGCGATGTTGTCAATCGAGACGCGCCAGCATCCAACGTGCTCAACGCGTCTGAAAGCACTCTGAAAAGCGGTGTACCCCGCGATTATGCTGACGGTAAGAATGGCACCCTTTCGGAAGATTTTGGCCTGAAAGAGCGCGAGCAGGCACCTCAACCGCCTCGCTATTAGGGCTTGTTCAGTGTCTTTACCGTGCTCACATCATGCGGGGTTGTCAATATCGACAAAACGGTGATCTATCGAAAACCGGTTCGCCAACCAATCACCCAGGGCTTCTACCCCATAGCGCTCGGTAGCATGGTGACCGGCAGCCAGATAATGAATGCCCATTTCCCGGGCCAAATGCGTTGTGCGTTCGGATATCTCACCTGACACAAACGCCTGAGCACCCCCTTCAAAAGCCTGGATGATCATGTCCTGCGCGCCACCTGTGCACCAGGCAATACGCTCGATGCGTTCAGCACCCAAGGCTGACTCAATCGTTAGCGGTGAACGGTTTAGAACCTTTGTTGCCTGGGCTTCAAGTGACGCCAGGCTGCAGGATTCCGCTGTGCGCCCAAGCCACAGCAGGCCAACGCCCTGCTCGCCATCCAGACACCGCTCGAACTGCCAGCCAAACCGCCTGGCAAGCTGGGCATTGTTGCCAAGGACGGGATGTGCATCGAGGGGCAGATGATAGGCCAGCAGATTGATATCGTTCGCCAGCAAGGTACGGATGCGTCGCTGTTTCATACCGGTCAAGGCGACAGGTTCGTTTTTCCAGAAGTAACCGTGATGCACCAGAATCGCATCGGCCTGCCATTCAACGGCTTCGTCTAGCAATGCCTGGCAGGCCGTCACTCCGCTGAGTACTCGCTGTATTTCACCGCGACCCTCTACCTGCAGGCCATTAAGCGTGTAATCCTTGAAGCAGGGTGCCTTCAATTCCTGATCACAGATGTCGACCAGGCGAGCACGTTCAATCATTGCGCCAGTTCTCCTCATGCAGTATGGGTGGGTAAGCATTTTGATCAGCAGGCCAGGGCCTATTGGTATTAAAAGGGACCTGGGCTCTTTTTCTGCTATGCACAAATCTATCATGATGTAATGTTATGATAATGGCATTAAAGCGCAGTAGCTTAAAAAGCCAATGAAACAAGGCTTGAATTAACACTATTTTCATCCAGGCATACACTGCAAGGAAGAACTCATGCACCGCTATGTAACGCTGTATATAGGCCCTATCATCATTGGCATATTACTGGCGGTGTTGCTGTTGGCGCTGTTTCCCGAGCAGATTCCTAACCCATTTACCGCGCAAGAGAGCACGACCACAACACCACCGCCTGAAGACAGAGCCTTCGTATCAACTGTCGGTTCCGAGCGACGGGTTCCAAAACGCCCCCTACCAGAGGTCACCCGTGCTGAACCACTTAGCCGCGAAAAAGGCCCTGTCAGCTATTCCCATGCAGTCAGCACGGCGGCACCAGCGGTGGTCAATATCTATTCTTCACGGGTAGTCAACCGCGACGATCACCCACTACGCTCCGACCCTTTTTTCGAACAGTTCTTTAATGGCGACGATGCCACCAGTCAACAGCGCATGCTATCCAGCCTGGGGTCTGGCGTTATTGTCAGCCCGGACGGCTATGTATTGACGAACCACCATGTCACCAACGGGGCTGACAAAATCCAGGTAGCGTTACGTGATGGACGCGAATCCATTGCCGAAGTGATCGGCACCGATCCCGAAAGCGACCTGGCGGTACTGCGGATTCCGCTGGATAACCTGCCAGTGATCAAGCTAAGCAACTCCGAAAACACGGCCATCGGGGATGTTGCCCTGGCTATCGGCAACCCCTTTGGCGTTGGCCAGACAGTGACCATGGGCATCATCAGTGCGACTGGCCGTAGCCACCTTGGCATTAATGCCTATGAAGACTTCATACAGACAGATGCTGCAATAAACCCAGGCAACTCGGGCGGCGCCCTGATCAACCCCAACGGCGCACTGGTCGGTATCAACACGGCCATTTTTTCACGCTCGGGCGGATCACAGGGGATCGGCTTTGCCATTCCTGCCAACCTGGCGCATAGCGTGCTGAATGAGCTGGTGACTCAGGGGCGTGTGATTCGGGGCTGGCTGGGTATTGAAGCGCAGACCCTGTCCCGAGAACTGGCCGCCTCCTTCGGGTTACGCAATCCTCAAGGTATGATCATTGCCGGTGCCATCAAGGGTGGCCCTGCTGATCAGGCAGGATTGCAACCCGGTGATGTATTGCTGGCGGTGGATGGCCAACCAGTACTTGATGCACGTGCCACCATGAGTAATATTGCCGCCATCAAGCCGGGCACTCGCCTGCCGGTCACCATTGTCAGAAATGGGGAACGCCAGGATCTGACCCTGGAGGTAGCTGAACGCCCCATTCCCAGCGTGCCGGTCGAAGAGCGAAGCGAACAGAATGCGGATGAATAAGAATTTGTCACCTTACTCCCGAAATACACAGGCCACCGCAAGGTGGCCTGTGTTGTCTTGGCAGAACATTTGGACTGACGGCTTGTTAGCGCTTCAGACGATACTCCGCAGAGCGGGCATGGGCCGTGAGTGACTCCCCCCTCGCCAGCACTGACGCCACTTCACCCAGTGCGCTGGCTCCATCTGCCGAGCAATGAATAATCGACGAGCGTTTCTGAAAATCATAGACGCCAAGCGGCGATGAAAAACGAGCCGTGCCTGACGTCGGCAGCACATGGTTCGGGCCCGCGCAATAATCACCCAAGGCTTCTGCGGTGTAACGCCCCATGAAAATCGCACCGGCATGGCGAATGCCAGATAACCAGGCATCAGGGTCGCTTACCGAAAGTTCAAGATGTTCCGGAGCGATTCGGTTGATCAATGCCAGCGCTTCCTCCTGATCGTCACATAAAATCAGCGCTCCCCTTTTGCTCATTGAAGCACGCACAATCTCATGGCGCTCAAGCGTTGGCATCAGGCGATCAATAGCCTCTTGAACCGCACTGAGGTGCTCCTCATCCCAGCTGACGAGAATCGCCTGCGCGTCTTCATCGTGTTCAGCCTGGGAAAAAAGGTCCATGGCGATCCAGTCCGGGGAGGTCTGGCCGTCACAGATCACCAGAATCTCTGACGGTCCGGCGATCATGTCGATCCCGACCTGGCCAAATACCGCACGTTTAGCGGTTGCCACATAGATATTGCCGGGACCCACAATCTTATCAACCCGTGGAACACTTTCGGTTCCATACGCGAGTGCCGCAACAGCCTGTGCCCCGCCAATGGTGAAAACGTAATCCACTCCTGCCAGGTATGCAGCTGCCAACACCATATCATTAAGGATACCGTCAGGAGTGGGGACCACCATCACGATTTCCCTGACCCCGGCCACATGCGCTGGAATCGCATTCATCAACACTGATGACGGATATGACGCCTTGCCCCCCGGTACGTAGATACCCGCCCGATCAAGTGGCGCCACCTGCTGGCCCAACACGGTTCCGTCCTCTTCGGTGTACTGCCAGGATGACGGCTTCTGGTGCTCGTGATAACGGCGAATGCGCTCAGCAGCCAAGGCAAGCGCCTCGCGTTGGTCAGCTGGTAATGCGTGGTAGGCGGTCTCCAACTGCTCCTGAGACAGGCACAACTCCTGCATGGAGGATGCCGACAGACGGTCAAAGCGGTTGGTCGCTTCAACAACGGCGGCATCGCCGCGCTGCTTGACCTGGTGAAGGATATCTTCCACGCGCTGCTGAACGGCGCGATCCGAAACGCCTTCCCAATCCAACAATGCATCAAGGCGCTGATCAAAATCGGCATCGCGGGTCGAAAAACGCGCCACCGATGACATCTTCATGGTTTCGCTCATGGCTACCTCGCTCATGGATAACGGATTCGCTCTCGTTGATCAGTTGCTCACAGCCGCACTTTGACGACTTTCAACCGCCGTACGCAGGCGCTCGATGAGCGGCTTGATCTGGCGGTGCTTCATGGTCATGGCGGCCTTGTTGACAACCAGACGGGTACTGATGGACGCGATCAGCTCACGTGGTTCCATACCGTTGGCTCGCAGGGTGTTGCCGGTGTCGACAATATCGACAATTTCATCGGCCAGGTTCATCAGAGGGGCCAGTTCCATCGCCCCGTACAGCTTGATCACTTCGGCCTGGATGCCTTGCTCTGCGTAGTAACGCCGCGCAACGTCGACAAACTTGGTAGCCACACGACGGCGTGCATGCCCTGGCAATTCTCCCTTGATACCCGCGGTCATCAATTTGCATCGAGCAATGTCCAGATCCAGTGGCTCATAGAGCCCCTGCTCACCATGTTCAAGCAGGACATCCTTGCCGGCGACCCCTAGGTCGGCAGCACCCAACTGAACATAGGTGGGCACATCCGTCGCCCGGATAACCACCAGCTTTATCTCCGGCAGATTAGTATCAAATAAAAGCTTGCGGCTTTTCCCCAGATCTTCAACAGGGGTAATGCCAGCGTCGGCCAGTAAAGGTAAGGTTTCCTGCAAAATTCGCCCTTTGGAGAGCGCCAGAATCAATTGCTTACTCATCTTGGTTGCCAATGGTTAGTGCATGACTCAGCCCGGAATACGACGAATGCGCGCCCCTAACTGCTGAAGTTTTTCCTCGATGCATTCGTAACCACGATCAATGTGGTAAATGCGATCCACCAGGGTGTCACCCTCGGCCATCATGGCGGCAATCACCAGAGATGCCGAAGCACGCAGATCAGTGGCCATCACAGGCGCTCCGGATAGCTTTTCAACCCCCTTGATCAGTGCTGTATTGCCTTCAAGGACGATATCGGCACCCATGCGATTGAGTTCCTGAACGTGCATGAATCGATTTTCAAAAATCGTCTCAACCACTCTTGATGTACCATCGGCAATGGCATTCATGGCCACAAACTGCGCCTGCATATCGGTTGGAAAAGCCGGATAAGGCGCTGTCCGCAGGTTGACAGGTTGAGGACGCTGGCCGTGCATATCCAGCGCAATCCAGTCATCACCGGTGGTAATTGATGCGCCAGCTTCTTCAAGCTTGGCGAGAACAGCCTCAAGAATATCGGCTCGCGTCCGGGTGATCTTGACCCGCCCACGCGTCATGGCGGCAGCTACAAGAAAGGTGCCCGTTTCGATCCGGTCTGGCATTACGTCATGTTCACAGCCGTGCAGACGCTCTACGCCGTCAATCACGATCGTATCCGTGCCGTGCCCGCGAATCTGTGCTCCCATCTTGATCAGGCATTCGGCCAGATCCACTACCTCGGGTTCCCGCGCGGCATTTTCAAGTACCGTCGTGCCATCCGCCAGAGTCGCCGCCATCAACAGGTTCTCTGTACCGGTGACAGTCACCGTATCAAAGAAAATCGTCGCTCCCTTCAGGCGTTTATCAACCCGGGCACGTATATAGCCATTTTCCACCCGGATCTCGGCACCCATGGCTTCAAGGCCGCGTATATGCAGATCAACCGGGCGTGACCCAATGGCACAGCCACCCGGGAGAGAGACATCGGCATGGCCAAAATGCGCTAACAGAGGGCCAAGCACCAGAATGGACGCGCGCATCTTCTTGACCAGCTCATAGGGCGCATGACAATCGGTGACCTGAGAGCCATCAAGCTGGATGGTCATTCTGTCGCCCATGACGGGCTCAACGCCCATTCTGCCCAGCAGCTCCAGGGTGGTCGTAATATCCTGAAGATGAGGCAGATTACCTATGACCACAGGCCCATCAGCCAGCAGGCTGGCACACAAAATTGGCAAGGCCGCATTCTTTGCACCGCTGGCCCACACTTCGCCGTCTACAACTCCGTTGCCTGTAATCAGTAATTTATCCATAAAATCTGCCGTTATTGGGCGCTTTCAGGCGCGCTTTCCCACTGCGTCGGAGTAAAGGTCTTGATACTGATGGCATGCAGCGCGCCCGAGGCTATTTCATTGCTCAAAGCACCATAAACCAGCTGCTGACGCTTGACCGGGGTCAGACCATCAAAAACATCACCGACAGCGGTAACCTGAAAATTGCAGCCTTCCCCCTGAATGTAAAACTCACACCCTTCCAGGCGGGACTCCAGTAATGCCTTAACTTCATTGGGTTGCATTAGCAAACTCCTGTTGGAATAGCCTAAAAAACAGGGCTCATGATAAAGAAAAGCAACCGCTTTGGCGATTGCTCCATTGCATTGCGCGTTTCCAGGTCCTTTAAATGGCAGGTTCATGCTCAGCCAGGGCCAGAGGGAGGGGCCGAAAATGCCAGTAAGGTTTCCAACTCTGCCAGATTGGCCAGACGACGCAGCGGTGCCGAGAGTTCAACCGCCACAACATCAAGAGAGTACTGGCGACTGATGCGCAACCACTCAAGCAGCACACTGAGCGCGGCACTGCTTGCCTTGTCAACACCTTCAAAACTGATTCGCAACTCACGGATGGACGTGCTGACCAGCCACTGACTGCCTGCAGCCGCGAGTGCGGCGGCCGTTGTAGCATCCACACCGCCGCTTACCCACAGGGTATTGCCACGCTGCTCAAGCGCCACTCCCTGATGAGAGAAAAGCTCAGTCACGCGTCGTCTCCGCCTTCTTCCAGCTCATCCACACCCACTGCAGGCGACCAGTTATCGATAACCGCGTCATAATCACGGTTATTATCACGCATGGCCTGGTCGAACTGGTTACGGAACGTCAACCCAAGGTTAATGCCGTTAACAATCACATTAACGACTCGCCACTCACCATCAGAGAGACGAAGGCTATAACTTACGGGATAGACATTGCCATCATTCGCCACGATTTCCATGTCCACGCTGGCCTGGTCATCATAACGCTGGGCACGCTGGGTGTCCGTCACGCGTATTTCATCATAGTCAAATGTCACAAGGCCACGGGTATAGGTATCGATCAGTGTCTGTCGAAAAACCGCTACAAAATCCCTGCGCTGTTCGGGAGACGCGTTGCGAAAGTAGCTGCCCATGACGCTGGCCCCGATGTAGCGAAAATCAGCCACATTCTCAAGATTCTCATCAACAAGTTCTTTTAATTCATCAACGTTATCGGCGTAGTAGTCCTTTCGCGATTCCAGCTCACCCATAAAGGTGTCTATATTGTTACGCACAACCTCTTCCGGCCCCATGGATTGCGCCTGGGTTGGTGGCGCAAACATCAGCAGGAGCGCAAACAATGTTGCCAGCCATGCAGTCGGCTTTTGAAATCCTTTGTCACTTCCTATCATCATGCTTTTCCTTTTTGATTACTGTTTCACGCAGCGTCATTCACTAAAAATAAGACACGCCGCCACATCAACCGTTCGCCATACTCGATACAAACTGCTGAATCAATTCTTCCAGCACCACGGCTGATTGGGTATCACGTATGGTCTCGCCATCAGCCAGCGTCTCCGGGTCGCCACCAATGCTCAGACCAATATACTGTTCACCCAGCAGGCCAGCCGTCAGAATCGCAGCGGTTGAATCGCGGCTGATCTGTCCTTCCAGATCACTGTCAAGCTTCATGACAACCCGGGCATCATACCATTCGGTGTCCAGCTCAATGGATTCCACCCGCCCCACGGTAACCCCGGCCATGGTGACCCGGGCGCGCGGTTTGAGGCTGCCAATATTGGCAAAGTTAGCTTCGAGGTGAAATGTCTGCGTTGAAGAAGCAAGCGAAAGGCCACTGACCCTCAAGCCGAGAAATATCAGCCCGACAATACCGGCCAGCATGAAAAGCCCAACGCCCAACTCCATGGTTTTACTACGCTTCATGTATCTGCTCCAACGTTAAAGGCCGCCAAACATTACGGCGGTCAAGACAAAATCCAACCCGAGTACCGCTAGCGAAGAATACACAACGGTGCGCGTTGTCGCGCGTGAAATCCCTTCCGATGTTGGCACCAGATCATATCCCTGAAAAACGGCTATCCAGGTCACCACCACGGCAAACACCAGACTCTTGACCATACCGTTGCCCACATCATTCAAGAAGGTAACGCTGGCCTGCATATTGCTCCAGTAGGAGCCTTCGAATACGCCTAGCCATTGCACCCCTACCAGATATCCCCCCCAGACACCTACCACACTGAAGCCCACCGTAAGAATCGGCAGCGACACAAACCCTGCCCAAAGGCGAGGGGCGACTACACGGCGTAGCGGATCCACTCCGATCATCTCCATGCTTGACAACTGTTCAGTGGCTTTCATCAGGCCAATTTCAGCCGTCAATGCTGAACCTGCACGACCAGCAAACAAGAGTGCGGCCACCACAGGCGCCAGTTCACGTAGCAATGATAAAGCGACCATCTGGCCTAAGGCTTCCTCCGCGCCAAACTCAACCAGAATAGTGTAGCCCTGAAGTGAAATCACCATGCCTATAAACAGGCCGGAAACCAGCACGATGGCTAGCGACAAAACGCCAACAAAATGCATCTGCTGCATCCATAGTCGCCAGCCTTCACGTGACGGAACGCTTATCGCCGACTGACCAAGAAAAAGACCGGCACGCCCCAGGGCTTCCAACAGGTCAGACCCCTTGCGTCCCAGCCTGGTCACCCGTGCAAGGATGTCGGAAAAGTTTGCATCCATCTAACCAATCCTTGTGGTTGCATCGTGATTAAGAATGTCGTCGTAAAACGGCTGCGCGGGATAATGAAAGGGCACGGGGCCATCCGGCTGGCCATGCATAAACTGCTCGACGCGGGGGTCCTGATGCGTATCCAGCATCTGTGGCGTACCGTGAGCAACAACTTCGCCGTCTGCGATCAGGTACAGGTAATCTGCAATACTCAAGGTTTCCTTGATATCGTGAGACACCACCACCGAGGTTAGTTCAAGCGCCTGATTGAGGCGCTTGATCAGCTGCACAAGGACCCCCATCGAAATGGGGTCCTGACCCACAAAAGGCTCGTCATACAGAATCAATTCAGGGTCCAGAGACACAGCACGGGCAAGCGCCACACGACGGGCCATTCCACCCGAAAGCTCGGATGGCATCAGCTCTCGAGCCCCTCTAAGCCCTACCGCCTGCAGTTTCAAAAGCACGATATCGCGCACCATCGCATCCGGCAGGTTGGTATGTACCCGAAGAGGAAAGGCCACATTTTCGAACACATCCAGATCGGAAAATAAAGCGCCGCTCTGGAACAACATTCCCATGCGTTGGCGCAATTTGAACAACGCCTTCCTGGAAAGCCTGTTGACATCCTGCCCATCGATCAGGATGCGTCCACTGTCTGGCGTCAACTGCCCGCCAATCAACTTGAGCAATGTTGTTTTGCCCGTGCCGCTCGGCCCCATGATAGCGGTTACCCTTCCACGAGGAATGGACATGTTAACGCCACGAAAGATCTCATGATCTCCCCGCGTAAAATGCAGATCCTGTATTTCAATAAAAGCAGTATCAGTCATATAAAACCCGGCACTCACCTTGTGCGCAGAAAGCATCAGATACCTGGCGAAAGCCCAGTAGCAAACAGACATCTGACGCTGAAGGGCGTTCAAAAACGTAATCGAACATTGTATTCTAACTCAATTCAGAATTTCTAAAACATCTATTGTCGCACGTGAGCGGGAATAAATATGCGGTCACCTCGCTACGGATGTTAATATAAAATGTTTCATTTACCGATCGGTGATCGTCAAGTGAGTCATGCCATGCCCCATGCGATACCCCCAACTACCAGCTTGATGCGTGAAAGCGCACTGCGCACGTTACAGATAGAACAGGAAGCGATTGGTCATCTACAAGCCAAGCTTGACGAGCACTTTGACCGCGCCTGCGAACTGATCCTCGCCTGCAAAGGACGCGTTGTGGTCACGGGCATGGGCAAATCCGGACATATCGCGGGCAAGCTTGCGGCCACCCTGGCCAGCACCGGTACACCCGCCTTTTTTGTTCACCCCGGAGAAGCCAGCCACGGCGACCTTGGCATGATCACTCGCAGCGACGTCGTCATTGCCCTGTCAAACTCTGGTGAAACCAGTGAAGTGACCGCCCTGTTGCCCCTCCTCAAACGTCTGGGAGCCCCCTTGATAAGCATGACTGGGCGAGTGCATTCCACCCTGGCTCGTCACGCCGATGCCCACCTGAACAGCGGGGTTGAACGAGAAGCTTGCCCTTTGGACCTGGCACCGACCAGCTCTACAACGGCAGCGCTCGCCCTGGGCGATGCTCTTGCGGTGGCCCTGCTTGAGGCACGTGGTTTTACGGCTGAAGATTTTGCCCTTTCACATCCGGGCGGCACTCTCGGCAAGCGTTTGTTACTTTGCGTGAAGGATGTAATGCACGACGGCGAGCGTCTGCCAAGCATCCCCCTTGGGAGCCCTTTGCGGGATGCCCTGCTGGAAATTACCCTAAAGGGGCTGGGGTTTACCTGCGTGATCGATTCCCAAGGTCGGCTTGCCGGGGTTTACACCGATGGTGATTTACGCCGCACTCTGGATCACCATTACGATCTGCGAGATGTGCTGGTGGATGACGTCATGACTCGCCCTGGCAAACGCATCGCGCCCAGCATGCTGGCCGCTGAGGCAGTGCGGCTAATGGAGGAAAGCAAGATTACCGCTCTGGCAGTGGTCGATGATGAGCAGCGCCCAATCGGCGCACTTCACATGCATGACTTGCTCGTCAGTGGCGTTATCTAGCAAGCATACTTGGCAAAAATATCAACTGCCTTCTCAGATGGAGTTTTCATGAGCCAACCCGCCAACCTGGTTGATCACCTGCGCCGCGTGCGCTTATTTGCTATGGACGTCGATGGCGTACTGACCGATGGCCGGTTATATTTTCAGGCTGATGGCGTGGAGATAAAAGCCTTTCATACGCAGGATGGACAGGGTCTCAAGCTGCTTAAACGGGCCGGGTTGCATGTTGCCATCATTACCGGGCGGGATTCCCCCATGGTCAGCCAACGCGCAGCGGCACTCGGCATCCCCCACGTCTATCAAGGCTGTGAAGATAAACTTGTCACTCTCCGAAAGCTTTGCCAGCGTTTGAATCTCGAGCTCGATCAAGTCGCCTACTGCGGCGATGACCTGCCAGACCTGGCCACTATAAAACGCTCTGGCGTCGGCATTACGGTGCCGAATGCCCCTGATTACCTGCACACTCATGCTGACTGGATCACTGAGCGGCTGGGCGGGCACGGCGCAGTTCGCGAAGTATGCGATGCCTTGCTCGATGCTCAGGGCCATTGGGGCACTGTGATAGACACTTATCTACACGGTCGCCGCTGATAATGACCGAGAGCCGCTCTTTCGTTACCTTACAACGCCTGGTTCTGGCCGGTCTCATCCTTGCGTTGGGTGGGTTGCTGGCCTGGTTCGATTGGCAAGCAGACTCAGGTCACACAATCGACCCGGACGCCAGAGCTGAAGAACCCGGACATGTGGTCGATAATGCTGTGCTCACGCTGTATGACCAGCAAGGCGATCGCCATCAGCGCCTGACGGTCAAAAAACTGACGCATACGCCTCAACGCCAGACCACTCAGCTTGAGTCTCCGCGCGCCCTACTGGTCGATAGTCAACAGCGCGAGTGGCACGCAAGTGCGCAGCAAGGCCACATCGACAATCAGGGGGAGCATCTTGTTTTACGCGGCAATGTCCGCCTAAGGGAGCCTCAGGAAACCTGGCTGCTGACCACACAGCGGCTTGATTATCACAGCGCAGAAGCGCACGCCTTCAGCAACCGCCCTGTCATGCTGGAACAACCGCCTCAATCCATTCAGGCTCAACGAATGGATTTATGGCTTAACGAAGACCGCATGCAGCTGGCGGGCCAGGTGCGTGGTTATCACCCGACCGAGATGGCACCTTAAAGGAGTATTACCCGATGAATATCCCTGCCTTGACCACTCGTGTGTTTTTCAGCCTCTTGCTCAGCGCGGCCAGTTTTCAGGTGCTGTATGCCGCCCCTGGCGATCCTGTTGAAGTAGAAGCCGACCAGCTCGATATCGACCAGAACGCAGGCACCGCCGTTTACACTGGCGATGTGCGCATACGTCAGGGTGATCTGCGTATAGACGGCACTCGAGTAGAAATTCAACGTAACGCCAATGGCGAACTGTCCAGGGCAATTGCCACGGGTGACCGCGCCTATATCCGTAATCGTTTCGAAGGCCGGGAAGAGATTACCGAAGGCAAGGCCAAACGCATCACTTACCATGTCGCGGAACGCCGGGTGGTGCTGACAGATCGCGCTGAACTCAGTCAGGGAGACGACCGTTTCACCGGCGGCCAGTTGGAATATTTCATCGATCGGGGTGTCATTCAGGCCCGATCGGATGTCGAAGGCAGTGAAAACCAACGCATTCGCATGATCTTGCAACCTGAGCAGCAGTAGGAGCCTTCAGTGTCTTTCGATGACGTCACGGCTGCAGTACTGAGCCCACCCGGCAAAACACTTTCAGCACGCCACCTGGCCAAAAGCTATAAGCGACGCCGAGTTGTCAAGGATATCAATCTTGATATTGCCCAAGGCAGCATCGTTGGGCTTCTTGGCCCCAATGGCGCAGGCAAGACCACATCTTTCTACATGATTGTCGGGTTGGTTAAAGCCGATGCTGGCAAGGTATATATCGATGACCTGAATCTTAGCCGGGCACCCATGCATGAACGCGCCATTGCCGGGATCGGCTATCTGCCTCAGGAAGCCTCCATTTTTCGCAAACTGAGCGTCGCTGACAACATCATGGCGATTCTGGAGACCCGCCAGGGGCTTTCCCGCAACGAACGTAAAGATCATCTCGAGAAACTGCTCGAGGACTTTCATATCACTCACATTCGCGACAACCTTGGCATGAGCCTGTCCGGCGGTGAAAGGCGTCGCGTTGAAATTGCCCGCTCGCTGGCCACTGATCCGCTTTTCATCCTGCTTGATGAACCTTTTGCCGGGGTTGACCCAATTTCTGTTGGTGATATCAAGACCATCATCCGTGCACTCAAGGCACGCCACATTGGCGTATTGATTACTGATCACAATGTCAGGGAAACCTTGGATATCTGTGATACCGCCTATATCGTCGGCGACGGCCACATCATTGCCAGCGGCTCCCCCGATACGATTCTGGACAATCAGCAAGTCCGGGATATCTATCTTGGCGAGGACTTTAAACTGTGATGTCAGTCGTCGCCCAGACTGTTAGTCATCACATTCACAGGTAATTTTTTTCGATGGCATGCTTATTGCTGCTTGCGCCTGAAAGCCGGTGGTTTTAGGGTAAAGCTTTATATGCCACGGGTGGTTCACGAATGGTCATGAAAGCGTCCCTTCAACTGCGTCTTGGCACTCAACTGACGATGACTCCCCAGTTGCAACAGGCAATCGCCCTGCTGCAGCTGTCGACTCTGGATCTTCGTCAGGAAATCCAGAACGCACTGGATGCCAATCCTTTACTGGAACAGGAAGAAGAGTTTGGCGAGCACGCCAGCCAGGAAGACAAGGAAGCTGACTGGTCAGAGGATATTCCCAGCGAACTCTCGGTCGATAGTGACTGGTCAGACACATACCAGGATTCATTCGGTTCAGGCAGCCCTGGCCAGGAAGGCCCCGACTTTGAGCGTGACACGGCAGTACAAAGCCTGCACGGACATCTTTTGTGGCAACTTGCCATGACAGATATCAGCCCCCGTGAACAGATTATCGCCGAAACCCTGATTGATGCGGTGGATAACAATGGCTACCTGTCACTGACGTTAAGCGAGATTCGTGAAAGTCTGCAGATGACTGCCCATGAAGGTATACAGCAACGTGAAATCGAGAGCGTCCTGTTACGCCTACAACAGTTTGAGCCTACTGGCGTATTTGCCCGCGATTTACGTGAGTGCCTGATGCTACAGCTGGCAGCGCTACCCGACACGACGCCATTGCTTGTTGCGGCCAAACGCCTGGTCAGGCAGTTTCTGGAAATACTCGGCAAACATGATAGCCGCACTCTGAAACGCCGCCTTAATCTGGACGACGACCAACTCAGCGAAGTGATTGGCCTGATACGAAGTCTGGACCCTCGTCCGGGCAGCACCTTTGGTAGCACCGCCAGCGGTTATGTCACACCCGATCTGGTGGTGCATCATGATCATCAGGGTTGGCACCTGACGCTTAATCCTGATGCCATTCCTCGACTACGCATACAACCGGAATATGCCAGCCTGATCAAGCGTGCTGACAAAAGTGAAGATAACCAGTTCCTCAAGGATCATCTTCAGGAGGCGCGCTGGTTGATCAAAAGTCTGGCCAGCCGCAACGACACCTTGCTGCGTGTCGGCCAGGAAATCATTGTTCGCCAGATAGGCTTTCTGGAACAGGGCGAAGAAGCCATGAAACCGCTGATTCTTGCGGATATTGCCAGCGCCGTGGATATGCACGAATCGACCATATCCCGCGTCACCACCCAGAAGTTCATTCATACCCCGCGCGGAGTATTCGAGCTCAAGTACTTTTTCTCAAGCCACGTCAGCAATCAGGACGGAGACCATCACTCAAGCACTGCCATTCGGGCACGGATCAAAAAACTGATCCAGGAAGAGCCGGCTCATAAACCGCTATCCGACAGCCGTCTGGTGACGCTGTTGAATAAGGATGGCGTAAGCGTGGCGCGACGCACCGTGGCCAAATACCGTGAAGCCATGGGCATTCCGTCTTCCAGCGAACGCCGCCATCTGAGCTGACTCCTCAACGGCTATATGGCAACCGGCTCAATCGTTTTGTCAAGAAGTGGCTGAGTTCAAAGGAAACTTGCCCCAAAGGGCTTTGCTTCATAAAAAAAAGGGTTACAATCAAAGATCAGTCCGATGAAAGGAGTACGTCAATGCAAGTCAACATTACCGGCCATCACGTAGAATTGACCGACGCCCTGCGCGACTATGTCAACGAGAAGCTCACCCGGGTAGAGCGCCATTACGATAATATCACTACGGTTCAGGTCACTCTGTCGGTAGAGAAAGAGCGTCAGCAAGCTGCCTGTACGCTGCACGCTTCCGGCGCAGACTTGCATGCTGAAGCTACGGATGTCGATATGTATGCTGCTATCGATGCCCTGGCAGACAAGATTGACCGTCAGCTGGTCAAACACAAGGAAAAAGCCCAAGCACGCGCCCAAGGCGCAGGTGTGCGGTAAACCAATGACATTGGAAACCATCCTGCCTCCGGAGCGCGTTCTCTATGATGTGCCTGGGGGCAGCAAAAAACGGGTGCTGGAATTTTTCAGCACCTTTATTGCCCAGAACACCCCCAGCCTCGACAGCCAGGAGGTATTTGGCCGTCTGATCAATCGGGAGCGCCTGGGCAGTACCGGTATCGGCAATGGTGTGGCCATCCCGCATGCCCGTAGCCCACACTGCTCAACCCCGATTGGCAGCTTTCTGAAACTTTCTGAAGCGGTTGATTTTGATGCGATCGATGGCGAACCGGTCGATCTGGTATTTGTGCTTTTGGTACCCGAACAAGCAGATGACACCCATCTTGCGCTGCTCGGTCAGGTAGCCACTATCATGAATGACGCAAACGTTCGTGCTCAACTTCGCAAGGCAGGTAGTCAGCGGGAACTACTTGACCTGATCAGTGAGAAAATACGCGATAGCGCCTTCTGATCCAGATGCTTCCAGTACACCCGAAACACTTTCAGGGTGTCCCCATGCAAGAGAGACGCTATGCAACTGGTCATTATCAGCGGCCGTTCCGGCTCAGGAAAATCCATTGCCCTGCAAGCGTTGGAAGACCTTGGTTATTACGCCATTGATAATCTTCCAGCGATGCTTCTGGCTTCTTTGGTTGATGAACTACGCGACCAGGGGGAGCAGTCACGCCTGGCCGTCAGCATTGATGCCCGGAATCTGCCCGGGGCCCTTGAAAAACTCCCCAGACTGCTCACTGAACTGCATCAACGCGACATTCATTTTCAGATTGTCTACCTGACCACAGACGCACGCATCCTGCTTGAGCGCTATTCGGCAACCCGCCGCCGTCATCCGCTGACCCGCCATAGTGATCTCACCCTTGAGGAAGCCATCAGCAAGGAAGAAAACACGCTGAGTGCTGTGCGCGATCTTGCCGACCTGACGATTGATACCTCCCGGATGACCGCTCATGATCTGCGTAGCCGAATCACTGACCAGGTGGCGCTGCACAAGAGCGACAAACTGACGATCACCTTTGAATCTTTTGGCTACAAGCGCGGCGTTCCACTGGATGCCGACCTGGTGTTTGATGTGCGTTGCCTGCCGAACCCTTATTGGGATCCGATGCTACGCGAATCCACCGGACGCGACAGCGATGTTCAGGCATTCCTTAATGATTACCCGATTGTCAAAGCAATGGGCGACGATATTCATGCCTGGATCAGTCGCTGGCTCCCCGCCTACCAGAGTAGCCAACGCAGCTATATGACCATTGCCATCGGTTGTACAGGCGGGCAGCATAGGTCGGTGTATACCGTAGAGCAATTGGCTCAACGCATGGCTGACAATGGCATTGAAACCCATATTCGACACCGGGAACTGGGACTGACGTACTCAACAACGACAGGTGCAAAGATGGCGGATAGCAGCACTGCCCAATGAGCCGACCGCCGACACCGCTTGGAAAAAGGAACCAGGGTGCCTGAAAGAACACTGACATTGACCAATAAGCGTGGCCTACATGCCCGCGCCGCCACCAAGCTCGTCACTTGCTGCCAGGCATTTGATGCCTGCATCAAGGTAAGCAAAGGGACTCAAGAGGCAGATGCCAGCAATATCATGGCACTGCTCATGCTCGCCGCCCCCTGTGGCACTCAACTGGAGTTCAAGGCCGAAGGGAGCGAAGCGGAGCGGGCACTGGAAGCCATAGAGGCTTTGCTCGATGCCCGCTTCGATGAAGATATCTGATAGCCAGGCCTGGTCCATCAGTCACCCGCCACCGTCATACTGTCAACCAACCAACTGCCCGTGTGAATACTGCCTCGCGTATCGCTATCATTACCTACTGCCACCAGCCCGCTGAACATGGTGTTCAGATTACCTGCAATGGTGAATTCTTCCACCGGGTATTGAATCTGACCATCTTCAATCCAGAAACCGGCCGCTCCTCGGGAATAGTCGCCCGTCACACCATTCACGCCCTGGCCCATCAGTTCTGTTACCCAGACACCACGATCCATTTCCTTGAGCAAATCTTCGAATGAGCGCAACGGAGCCGCCAGACGCAAATTACGCGCCCCTCCAGCATTCCCCGTGGTCTGCATACTCAAGCGGCGTGCGCTGTAGGACGACAGCATATAGCTGGCAACCTGGCCATCCACAATAAAACGATTATTGCGCGTCTGTACGCCTTCACCGTCAAAGGGTGAACTCGCCGCGGCGCCCACTTCCATGGGACGTTCTTCAAGGTTGAACCATGCAGGGAAAAGCGGTGTACCGAGTCGATCACACAGGAAAGACGCTTCTCGATACAGGGCACCGCCGGCCAGAGCCCCCATCAGATGACCGACCAGCCCACTGGCCAGCATCGGATCAAACAGCACCGGAAAACTGCCGGTTTTAGGCCGCTGCGCGCCCAGACGGCGCAGGGTGCGCCGAGCCGCTTCCTCGCCCACTGCACCCGGAGATCTAAGCGCCTGGGGGTCGCGCGCCGAGGTATAGTCGTAATCGCGCTGCATGCCCTTATCATCTTCGGCAATCAACATACACGAGAGAGAATGGCGACTGCCCTTCTGGGTCCCCAGAAACCCATGACTGTTGGCATACACCCGCACACCTTCACCCGTAGACAGCGAGGCGCCGTCGGACTTGGTAATGCCCGGACAATCACGCCCCGCACGTTCGCATTCGAGGGCAATGGCAGTGGCTTCCTCGGTGCTCAGCTTCCATGGATAGTGTACTTTAAGATCAGGTAGCTCGCGCGCCATCAGTTCAGCTTCGGCAAGCCCCGCCGCGGGATCTTCACCGGTGTAGCGGGCAATCGACAGGGCTTTTTCAACCGTTGCGCGGATGGATTCAGCCCCCGCATCGGTTGATGATGCGCTGCCTTTGCGCTGGCCCACATAAACGGTAACGGCGATACCTTGATCCCGGGACAACTCTACTGTTTCAACTTCACCCAGACGCACGCTAACGCCAACGCCCTGATCGACACTAGCGCCGACTTCAGCACTGTCTGCCCCAAGCTGTCTGGCAAGCTGCAGTGCCTGTTCAGCCCGTGAAGCGAGCAGCGCTTGCTGTGCGTTTGCCTCAAATGCCTGTGCCATACTGTCTCCTTTACCTTATCTCGATAGGCGAGATAACCTGTTATTTCAAAACGGGCTGTTATAATGCCGTTTCTAAAATCCACGTTGTGAATGACTCATGCCCAAAAAACGTCCGCAGCACGATGAAATTGATGACCAGCCCGTTGTGCCCAGTAAATCGCAGCTCAAGCGGGAAATGCACGCTCTCCAGCAGTTAGGCGAAACCCTGATTGCCATGACGCCGGCTGAGCGCAGCCGCTTTCCATTATCTGATGATCTGCTAAGGGCCATTGATGAGACCGCGCGTATTCGCTCCCATGAAGGGCGCCGGCGCCATATGCAATACGTGGGCAAGCTGATGCGCAAGGAAGACCTTGACGCCATACGGGCCCAGTTCGATGCCATCGAGAATGAGCGTGAACTGCGCGATCATGCTTTCCATCGTCTTGAAAAATGGCGTGACCGGCTGATTGAAGAAGGCGACGCAGCGGTTGACCTCTTCCTTGACGATTACCCTGCCGCTGACCGCCAGACACTGCGCCAGCTGGTGCGCAATGCACAGCGTGAGCGAGAACAGTCAAAACCCCCTACCAGTGCCCGTAAGCTGTTCAAGCACCTGCGCGAGGCAGCAGCCCTCTAGAACCGGCACTATCAGTGCTTTTCATGCGTCGCAAGCTGGTACCTTGTGGTCATCATGAACGGCTAAGGCGGCCATCAGGACTGAGTGCCGCCGACGGTCAGCTCATCAAGCTTGATGGTAGGTTGCCCCACACCGACTGGCACGCCCTGACCTTCCTTGCCGCAGACGCCAATGCCCGGGTCGATTTCCATATCATGCCCCACCATGGAAACATGCTGCATGGCTTCTGGCCCGTTACCAATCAGGGTAGCCCCTTTTACCGGCGCGGTAATCTTGCCATCCTCGACCAGATAAGCTTCGTTGGCAGAAAAGACAAATTTGCCGGAGGTGATATCGACCTGTCCTCCTCCGAAGCTGACCGCATAGATACCGCGTTTGACCGAGGATATGATGTCATCGGGACTCTCCTGACCGGCGAGCATCACGGTATTGGTCATCCTTGGCATAGGCAGATGGGCAAAGGATTCACGCCGCGCGTTGCCGGTAGGCATCATACCCATCAAGCGGGCATTCAGCTTGTCCTGCATGTAGCCGGTCAGGATGCCGTCCTCGATAAGCATGGTACTCTGGCCTGGGGTACCTTCATCATCTACGCTAAGCGACCCTCGAGAATCAGCCAGGGTTGCATCATCGACGACTGTGACACCTCGCGCCGCAACACGCTGACCCATTTTACCGGCAAAGGCCGAACTACCCTTACGATTGAAGTCGCCTTCCAGCCCATGGCCGACGGCTTCGTGAAGCAGAATACCTGGCCAACCGGCGCCCAAGACCACGGGCATCTGTCCTGCCGGCGCATCAACGGCCTCAGTGTTTACCAGCGCCTGACGAACTGCCTCCTTGGCGAAACGTTCAGCGACATTGTCATCCCGCAGCCTGGCCATTGAGTAACGTCCACCTCCCCCTGCGCTACCGCGTTCACGACGGCCATTCTTACTGACAATCACACTGACATTGAAACGTACCAGCGGGCGAATGTCGGCTGCCAGGGTGCCGTCGCTGGCTCGCACCAGAACCACCTCATAGGTACCAGAAAGCGATGCGCTTACCTGAATAACACCGGGATCTGCCGCACGGGCAATGCGATCGGCCTGGTTGAGCATTGCCACCTTTTCATCGGCGCTCAAGCCGGCAAGCGGATCAATGGCGGCATAGAACGGCATGGCAGTAACGATCGACATCGCTTGCCCGGGCAGCTGTTGACCGCTGCGCACAATACCAGCGGCTGTTTTACCCGTATCCACCAGCGCATCCGCGGTGATCTGGTTGGAATAGGCAAAACCGGTTTTTTCACCCGCCAATGCTCGCACGCCCACTCCGCCGTCAATGTTGTAGCTGGCTTCCTTGACTTTACCGTCTTCCAGCATCCAACCTTCTTCCCAGGTGCGCTGAAAATACAGATCGGCATAATCAATGCCAGCACCCATGGCGTGGCCAAGCCCCACATCCAGGGCATCAATATCCAGGCCGCCTGGTGTCAGCAAAACCGAGACAGCCTGATCAAGATCAGAAGCATAGTGCGTCATTGAGAACCTTTTCGAATTACTTGCGGTGCGGCCCAAGGGCCCTGAATAAGATAATTGAGCGTTGTCACTTCTCCCAGCGTATCACCGAACAAGGAGTGTGCAAGCAGCAGTGCGCCTCCCACCACGGGAGCCCCTACCGCCAGTGCGGCAATGGGCAGGCCCTGACTGATAGGCAATGCAATCGACAGACGCTGGTCAAGCTCTCGGCTGAGCAAATCGGCACTCCCGGTGATACGGATCTGAGTCGCGGGGGCATCGATGATTAACGGGCCTTCAAGACGCAGGTGGCCATTATCCACATTGGCGCTGCCGTAAACTCGGTCAAAAGCAGTGCCTTCACCCGTTAGATCGGAGAAATCCAGGCGCAGACGACGCAGAATGTTGTCCATGTTCAACAGACCGACCAGCCGGGCAGTCGTCGAGTTCAAACTGACAAAACGACCGTCGCGTACATCGGTTGTCAGGCGTCCGTCAGCACGCAGCAGGGAAAACTGCCAGGGAGCACCAGGCCAGTTCAGATCAGCCTGTAGATCAGCGCTGTGGCTGCGCATGACCACCGGCTGGCCAAGGCGTTCGAGTGCTGTCCCCACATCGCCGCCCTGAATCGTCACGTCAGCCTTGGTCGAACTGCGGGCTGATGAGCCCGTCCACTCTAGCTCACCACGCATCGATAACTGGCCCAACGTAAGGCCTACCGGGGCGAGCGTAAAGCGTTCATCCTGAGTTTGCCAGTAGGCCGTCATCGGCCCTAGACGCTGCCCGACAACCCTCAGTTCGGCCAGACGGAGACGCCCATCCGGCAGTCTGGAAAGCCACTCGGGGATCCCTAACAAATGTGGCTTTTGGGTTTGCACCTCGTCCCACCAGGCGTCCGGCTGCACCAATCGCTGATCCTCCAGCGGCGATGTGGGCATATCCAACAAGGTATCCAGATCGATATGGTCAACCATTATATCCAACGGGTTCTGAGCCAGCGGACGGTAGTAACCCCGGCCTGACAACACCTCCCCATCGACGTCCAGATGGATGCCGTCAGCGGTTTGCGCGCCGCTGGCTGACAAGCGGCCCAGGCAGATTTCGTGCCACATAAGGCAAGCAGTATTCAAGGAAAGCTGCCAGTCAGGCAAAGCGGCCAACGGCTCAGCAGCTGAAGACGGGCCATGCCGCAGTGGTGCCAACGCTGACTGCCAAGCTAACACGTCCAGGCGCTCAAGATCCGCATGCAGTTGCCAGCCCGGCTTAGAAGGCCACTCAGAACTATCAGCTGCATTACCTAACTGCAGCGTGGCCGCCATCTGACCGTTGACCGGCTGGCTGCGCCAATGTGCGCGTCCATTCAGTTCGCTTTCAATCCGCCCGTTGGACATATCGACGTCCAGTGTCCAGGGCCAATCATCGCGAGCTGACTTGGCAAATGGCGCTGGCAGGTCTATACGAACACCCTCCAGGGCACTTTCAACCTTGAGCCTGGGCTGCTCGCGCCAGTCCAGCTGGCCTCGCCAAGGCGTAGTGCCCGAGAGCCATGGCAACTGTGCTTCAGCGTTCATTCGCGCCAGCAATGCCGAGACCCCCAACTGCCCTTCAAGCACCACCTGACGATCAGCCTCGAGTGATGCATTCACCGGGCCGTCCAGCCAGCGCCCAGACAGGTTGCCCAGCAACTCTCCTGGCTGGCCTGCGGCCTGCTGCCAGTTCAGCTCACCGCCTATATTCTTGAAACTCAGTTGATGGGGAAGATAGGTCACTTCACGTATATCGGGGGTGATACGCACTGCCAGATCAAGTTGCTCTGGGGCCTTGATGGGCAGCCCCAGATCAAGCTCTGCTGCCAGCCGCCCGTCAGCGCGAATATCATTCAGCTGACCATTGTCGAGCAACGGCGATTTAGAAAGAAACTGCTGCAGGGACGCCATATCGCTGCCCAGCTGGCCATTCACCTCTAACCGTCCATCCTGCATCCTGACCTCACCCTGGTGGACCTCAATCCCCTGACTGAAGGCCTGCCGAACCTGAGCAATCAGCCCCTCTTCCGGGCGCCAGCTCAGCGTTCCTGCGATATCGGTCAGCCGGGGCCAGTCGGGTAAAAGGGGCAGGCTTGCCTGACGGATATCCAGATCCACGATCGCCGTTGGCGTCGTCTCAAACCCTGACGCTCCGAGCGGCAGGCCAACCTGAATACTGCCCTGGTCGACGACCCCATTGACGCCGGACAGCCATTCACGCAGGTCAGCATCAATGACCGAGACGGGTAACCACTCATCCAGAGGACGGTTAACCGCGTCCACATCGCTAAAGGCCAGATCCAGACCAAAGCGCCCCTGCTCTTTGGTATTCACCAGGCCGAAACCACCACTTACCTCGGCATCATTCCAACTGACCTTTAGCTGTTTTCCACTGACCAGTGCCGTCGGACCATCGTAAACCCATTGAATCTCGCCTTCTGCGTGGTCTAGATCAAGCGGTGCAGGAAACAGTTCAGGCAGGCCTAGCGTACTTTTCTCCTCGCTTGAAAAAAGTACCCGACCACGAACATCGCGTGCCTGCACCCAGGCATCAAAGGGCCCACCACCGGGTGCCTGCTGCCACGGAGACGCCATCAGGCGACTGATGGCGGCATCCACACGCCATTCACCATTCCGCTGACCCAGACGCAGGCCATCTACCTGACCGCGTGGATTAAGGGTGCGCAGTGCCCGGGTCACTGATTCAGGCAACAACATATAGTCCCGCCAGGCCGCCAGAGACGAGAGTTCAAACTCACTGGTCAACAGCTCCCAACGACCGGGCTGATGCGTAAATTGCCAGTGACGTGGCAATGCCGGGCCTTGTCCAACGGCCTCAGGTTGCGCCCACTCAACACTTTCAGCATCGCCGCTCAGCCAGGCCTTGCCGCCTTTGCCCTCGCGCTGCCAGATACTCCTGGCCTGGACATTGCTCAGTACGGCGCTTTGCTGATCCTGCTTTAGCGTCAGACGCGGCATGTCCAACCCCAGCCGTGCTTCCTGCAGTGTTGCTGATTGCCAGCGTCCCCAAAGCTGAACCTCGCCGCCGGCGTCGGTAAATTGAGGCGTATCTTCTGGCTGCAGAATGCTGGTCAGCAGGGCCAGATGATCAAGCTGCATATCCAGTTGCATGGCGGCAGAAAAATCACGCAAGCCCTGACTGCCCGGCTGAACCTCGGCACGCAGATGGGCCGCTGACAAGGAGGAATCCTGCACCTGACGCCCAGGGGTATCGATATTGACCCGCCCTTGCAGGCGAGTGCGGCGTTGATCACCGGAAAGGCTGAGCAAGGGAGCGTGCAAGGTTAGTTGCTCACGGACACCGTGGAGTACGATGCGCGAATCCTCCACCTGAATTTGCTGGCGTAGAATCATGCCGACCCAGGCATCAATCACTGCCAGGTCAATAGTCGGCTCTGCCCCCAGAGCCAGTGGCAGCTTGGCCGGTTTGGGCCACTCCCAGGCCATACCCGATGCCTGGTAAAGATGCACTGCAAAACCTTGCATATAAGCATCATTGAATACCGGCGTCAGGGTTTTCAGCGTTTGCCAGCTGTCCAACCGCAAGTGTAATTCATCCAGCGCAAACAACCGCTCCCCTGCCGGGGTGATGGCGCTCACACTGCTCAGCGTCAGGGAAGGATCATTACCGCTCAGCGATAACCCCAGGTGCTGGATATCGACCGGCGCGCCAAGGCGGCTTTCAAGCAGGCTTTCCACATGGGGTTCCAGCCACCCCGCCTGGCTCATGGCCAGGCGGAGCATCATCAGCAATCCGGCCAGAATGCCAAGGCAAGACGCCAGGAAGAAAACAAGCCATTTGCGCAAGACATGAAAACTCATCTGTTTACATTAGCACGATGTCATACTGCTCTTGCGAGTAATGTTGTTCGACCTGAAAACGGATGGTCTTGTTGATAAAAATTTCCAGGTCAGCCACCGAGGAAGACTCCTCGTCGAGCAAGCGGTCAACCACGGGTTGTGACGCCAACACCATGTAGGTTTCAGCACTGTAGGCGCGCTCTTCACGCAGAATCTCGCGAAATATTTCATAGCAGACGGTTTCAGGGGTTTTCAACGTTCCGCGACCTGCACAGATAGAGCAGGCTTCACACAGAGTCTGCTCAAGGCTTTCACGGGTACGCTTGCGGGTCAGCTGCACCAGTCCAAGCTCGGTTACCCCGGTACACTTGGTTTTGGCATGGTCCTTTTCCAATGCCTTCTCCAGCACACGCAACACCTGACGCTGGTGCTCGACATCCTCCATATCAATGAAATCAATAATGATGATGCCCCCCAGGTTACGCAGGCGTAGCTGCCGGGCAATCGCGGTTGCAGCTTCCAGATTGGTTTTGAAAATGGTCTCTTCCAGATTGCGATGACCGACGTAACCCCCTGTGTTGACGTCGATCGTGGTCATCGCTTCGGTCGGATCAATGACCAGGTAACCGCCTGACTTCAGCTGCACCTTGCGTCCCAGAGCCTTGTGAATCTCGTCTTCAACGCTGTAGAGATCAAAAATCGGTCGTTCACCGGGGTAATACTCTATTCGCTCCACTGCGTCCGGCATAAACTCTTCGGCAAACTCGACCAGGCGAGTAAAATTTTCCCGTGAATCGATACGCACCTTTTCAATGTCATCGCGCATGACATCCCGAAGGGTGCGCATAAAGAGCGGCAAATCATCATAGATGACCGAAGACGGCGCGGCGTTTTCCTTGCGTTGGCTGACCTTTCGCCACAAGCGCAACAGGAAATACATGTCGCTGGCAATTTCCTCTTCGCTGACGCCTTCAGCGGCTGTACGCACTATAAACCCACCAGTGACCTCAATGCTCTGCTGGGCAATGCCTGCGTCCAGGGCCACTTTCAGACGTTCACGTTCACGCTCATCTTCAATGCGCTGAGACACACCGTGATGCGGCGAGTCAGGCATATACACCAGATAGCGCGACGGTACCGACAGATGAGTGGTCAGGCGCGCTCCCTTGGAGCCAATAGGGTCCTTGGTGACCTGAACCACCAGAGCCTGGCCTTCCTGCAGTAATTGGCCAATGGTTGACTGTTCCTCACTGGGCGTCCCTGAGGGCGTCACTTCATGAGCATGAATAAAGGCGGCGCGTTCCAGGCCAATATCGACAAAGGCAGCCTGCATGCCAGGCAGTACCCGAACCACCTTGCCTTTGTAGATATTGCCCACAATGCCACGACGGCGTGATCTTTCGATCAACGCTTCCTGCAGTACACCGTTTTCAACCAGCGCTACGCGGGTTTCCATCGGTGTCAGATTGATGAGAACCTCACCGCTCATTCACGTTCCTTATTGGTTAAAAGGGTACAAAGACAGGGTGGCTGACACTTGGCTAGACACTCCATCCAAGGCTGGCCGCTGCTATTCAAGCATATTATTCCATATAGGTACGCCCTGCTCACGAAGAAGTGTTGCTGTTTCGTACAGCGGCAAGCCCACAACAGCAGAGTAACTGCCTTCGATAGTGGCAACAAACACGGCCGCCAAGCCTTGGATAGCATAGCCACCCGCCTTATCCAGGGGCTCTCCCGTCTGCCAGTAGGCAGCTATCTGCTTATCGCTGATATCGCCAAGGCACACCTGGGTGGCCACGCAACATTTCAACATTCCTGCAGGGCCTGTCAGGGCAACAGCCGTCAGTACTTCATGTCGGCGCCCGGACAGCGCGGCCAGCATTTCAGCCCCATGCGCCTGGTCACGTGGTTTTCCCAGGATACGACCGTCCAGTACCACCGCCGTGTCAGAACCCAGGGTAGGCAAGGATGTCAAGGTGTCGGCTTCCAGTGCCTTCTCAACTGCCAGACGAACAACGTAGTCATCGGGAGATTCACCGGGCTGAGGCGTCTCATCAATATGGCAGGGTTTAACGTCAACTTCCACGCCAATGGATGACAGAAGGTCCCGTCGGCGTGGCGATGCTGATGCCAGACACACGAGGGGTTGACGGGCAGAAGACATCCTATTACCTCGGCTCTACGATGATCATGAAAAAAGACGACGTTCCAGCGCCATAAACATGGTTGCCAACCAGGGCCAGAGTACCGCGCTGATAAAAGAGGGGATCAGGAATGCCAGGTGAATTGAAAAATCTCCCGACAGGGTACGCACCCATTGTTCCAGCAGCTGTACCAGCCCCAGCAGCAGCATCACCAACAGCGCCTGCTGAACCAGTGAGTAGGTACGAAAACGTCCATAGACCAGGGCACACAGAAAAGCCAGCACTGACAGTGTCAGGGCATTCTGGCCCAGCGGCACGCCTTCAATCAGGTCAAGCAGCAGCCCGAGTACAAAGCCGTGAAAGACCCCGACTCTATCAGGGGTACGCATGCACCAGTAAATGAGTAGCAGCCCCAACCATTCAGGTCGATATACCTGCCACCCTTCAGCCAACGGCATCACTTGCAGGCATAGGGCAAACAGCAAGGTAATCCATACCACAGCTAACGGTACGACCGATGCCTTCGCCATCAGGGAAGCTCCATGGTAGACGGGTTGGCCAATAGCGGGAAAAGCCCGTTGACCTGCAGCACCCCTTGAAGTGTCTCATAAGACAGCGCAAATGACGCATCCCAGATAGCGATTTGCGACGAGGGCAAAGGTTGAGGAAACAGTAACAGGAAGTAGCGCGAACGCTGCAAACGGGCCATCGGCTCGGCCCGCACCTGGGCAAATGGCTCGCCTGGGTCATGGACCACAGAAGTGATTCTGGCCACTGGGTAGCCGGCAGGGAAGCGTCCCGCGAGACCTGACGTCGTCAGCAGATCCCCTTCACGCACATCGGCCGTATCCGGCACATGGAGAACGTCAAGGGCATCGTAGTTGCCCGAGCCTTGAACAATATAACGCAGGCCATTTCGGTTGATACGGACTGGCAGCGCATGACTCGCGTCTCCCAGCAGGAGGACCCGGCTAGAGTAGGCCGATACAGCGGTTACCTGGCCGACAAGGCCATAGGCATCAATTAATGGCTGTCCGACATAGACACCGTTTCGATGCCCCCGATCAATGACCATCTGGTGGCTAAAAGGATCATTATCAAGGGAAATGAGCTCAGCGCTGATGAACTCGACGTCGCGATACTCAGCAGCGTTCAGAAGACGCCGTAACTCGGCGTTTTCAGACACCAGGCTGGCGATACGTTGGCCACGGTGAGACAGTGTCAGCATCTGTTCCCGTAGCCGCTGATTTTCATCCAGCAATGCCTGATGGTCAGACAGCGCCAATGTCCCCCAGCTGAGCAGATCACTGGGAAGGCTGACCACCCATTGTATCGGAGCCACCACCATCGACAGCTGTGCACGCACTGTTTCCATACGCGTGAAGTGTTGGTCGACAAACATCAGGGCACTCGCCGCCAATACGCAGAAGAACAGCCGATAGCCGGGCAGAGCACCGTGTGAAAACAGCGGCTTGATAATCAATCCCCCCCGCAGATCAAGCGCTGGCGTTAATCACTGGATAACAGCTCAAAGGTATGCTGATCAATCATTTCCAGTGCTTTACCGCCACCGCGCGCCACACATGTCAGTGGATCTTCAGCGACGATAACAGGCAGGCCGGTTTCTTCGGAAATCAGCTTATCAAGATCGCGCAACAGCGCGCCGCCTCCGGTGAGTACCAGACCCCGCTCAGCGATATCGGATGCCAGCTCCGGCGGAGATTGTTCCAGGGCGCTTTTGATAGCCGCCACGATAGAACTCAGAGTTTCCTGCAGGGCTTCCAGAATCTCATGAGAATTCAGGGTAAAACTTCGCGGAATCCCTTCAGCCAGATTGCGCCCACGCACATCAATTTCGCGCAACTCCCCTCCCGGATAGGCGCAGCCAATTTCTTCCTTGATGCGCTCTGCGGTTGCTTCGCCAATCAGGCTACCGTAGTGGCGACGCACGTAGGCCGTGATGGCTTCATCAAAACGGTCGCCGCCCACCCGGATGGATTCGGAATAGACCACGCCATTAAGCGAAATGATGGCAATCTCGGAGGTGCCTCCGCCGATATCCACCACCATCGACCCCTGGGCTTCCTCTACGGGCAAGCCGGCACCAATGGCAGCGGCCATGGGCTCCTCGATCAGAAAGACTTCACGAGCGCCGGCGCCTTCGGCTGATTCACGAATGGCCCGCCGCTCAACCTGGGTCGACATGCAGGGCACACACACCAGTACGCGGGGACTGGGCGTCAGGAAGGTACTCTGGTGAACTTTGCGTATGAAATGCTGAAGCATCTGCTCGGTGACCGTAAAGTCAGCGATGACGCCATCTTTCATCGGACGGATAGCCGTAATGTTGCCTGGGGTCCGCCCCAGCATCCGTTTGGCATCGGCGCCAACAGAAGCAACACTGCGCATGCTGCCTGATTGACGAATGGCAACGACAGACGGCTCATCGAGGATAATACCGCGACCTCGAACATATATAAGTGTGTTGGCCGTGCCCAGATCGATTGATAAATCGCTGGAAAACAGCCCCCTTAAACGTTTGAACATGGATGTTGTTACCTAGTGCTGACCGAGAACCCTATGCGGAAGCAAACGGTATCACCGCAACCCACCGTCAGCAAGCAGAACAGCGGCAGATACTGCCCGACTCAGGGAAATATGGTATATTTTAACGCTATTTGATGATCAAAATGACGCTGATCCCTATATTCTGGAGGATCTGACGTTGTTTACACGGCGCAAAACGAATGCGCTTATCACTTGTTAACGAGGACGTTCCCACCATGGCGCTTGAAGAAACACACGTGCGCCGGGCTGCCCATCTGGCCCGGCTGGCGGTTAGCGATGATCAGGCCAAGGGGTTTGTTGATGACCTCAGCCAGATCCTGGAAATGGTCGACCAGTTACAGCGCGTTGACACCCAGGGTGTTACGCCCCTGGCACACCCGCTTGATGCCACTCAGCGCCTGCGTGCCGATGAAGTTACCGAAACCGATCAGCGTGATCACTTCCAACGCTGTGCACCGGCCGTTGAAAATGGTCTTTATCTGGTTCCCCGAGTGGTTGAGTAAGTTATTTCCTCTCTTCTGATAATCGTCACCCGAACGGAGTTTCCGGGTTATGCATGACAAGACATTGACGCAAGTTGCCGCGGCACTTGCCAGCGGTGAAGTATCCAGCCGCGAACTCACCGCGCACTACCTGAAGCGCATTGAACAGACCAACCGCCAACTCAACAGTTTTATCAGCGTGACCAGCGAGCAGGCATTGCAGCAGGCCGATCAGGCTGACCAGGCCAGGGCCAGTGGCGATGCAGGACTGTTGACCGGGGTTCCTCTTGCGCTCAAGGATATTTTCTGTACCCAGGGGGTTAAAACCAGCTGCGGTTCCAGAATGCTGGATAACTTTATCGCCCCCTATGACGCTCATGTTGTTGAAAAGCTGAAGGCCGCTGGCTGCGTCAGCCTCGGCAAGACCAATATGGATGAGTTCGCCATGGGCTCCTCCAATGAAAACAGCTATTACGGCGCGGTCAAGAATCCCTGGGACGTCACGGCGGTTCCCGGTGGCAGCTCTGGCGGCAGTGCCGCGGCTGTGGCGGCGGGCATAACCCCTGCAGCACTCGGCACTGACACTGGTGGTTCAATCCGCCAGCCCGCCGCCTTTTGTGGTATTACCGGCTTGAAGCCCACTTATGGGCGGGTTTCACGCTATGGCATGATTGCCTATGCCTCCAGCCTTGATCAGGCTGGGCCCATGGCACGCAGCGCTGAGGATTGCGCCCACTTGCTGAACGTTATGGCAGGCCAGGATCTGCGTGACTCGACCAGCGTTGCCCGTGGTGTCCCTGATTATACCGAGACACTGAATGCCCCCTTGTCGGGTCTCAAGATTGGCCTGCCAAAGGAGTATTTCGGTGATGGCCTCGACCCCGGGGTTGAAAAGGCAGTGCGCGAGGCCGTGAAAATTTATGAAGCATTGGGAGCGACGGTCAAGGAAGTCAGCCTGCCACATACGCATTTTGCAATTCCCGCCTATTATGTAATTGCCCCCGCTGAGGCCTCTTCCAACCTGTCTCGCTTTGATGGCGTTCGTTTTGGGCATCGCTGCGACGATCCTCAGGACCTGGTTGACCTTTACAAGCGCTCTCGCGCTGAAGGCTTTGGCGATGAAGTCAAGCGACGCATCCTGATTGGCACGCATACCCTGTCAGAAGGTTTTTTTGATGCCTACTACACCAAGGCTCAGCAGGTACGCCGCCTGATTCGCCAGGACTTCCTGGATGCCTTTGAAGACGTCGACGTCCTGATGGGACCTGCCTCACCGACGCCAGCCTTTGATATAGGTGCCAAAAAAGATCCGGTTTCCATGTATCTACAGGATATCTATACCATTGCCGTCAACCTGGCCGGGATTCCCGGCATCAGCGTACCGGCTGGCAGGGTCGGACACCGCCCGGTAGGGCTGCAGATCCTGGGCACACATTTTGCAGAAGCCCAGCTGCTAAACGTGGCGCATCAGTTCCAGAAAGCCACTGATTGGCATCAACAACGTCCCAGTTTTGCTGAGGAGAAGGCCTGATGGAATGGGAAACCGTAATCGGGCTGGAAGTTCACGTTCAGCTCGCCACCAAATCGAAGATTTTTTCCGGAGCATCCACCGCATTCGGCGCTGAGCCCAACTCCCAGGCCTGCGCCGTCGATCTGGGCCTGCCCGGTATTCTGCCTGTCGTCAATGAACAGGCGGTGGCCATGGCCGTGCAGTTTGGCCTGGCCGTACATGCCGATATTCCTGAAGTATCCGTATTTGACCGCAAAAACTACTTCTATCCCGACCTGCCCAAGGGCTACCAGACCAGCCAGATGTATCACCCCATTGTCGGCCCTGGCAGTATTGACGTGACCCTGGAGGATCATTCCACCCGAAAGATCCGCATACATCACGCGCATCTTGAAGAGGATGCAGGGAAATCTCTCCACGAAGACATCCACGGCATGACCGGCATTGACCTCAATCGCGCGGGTACCCCGTTACTGGAGATTGTCTCCGAGCCGGATATGCGCAGCGCCAAGGAAGCCGCCGCCTACCTCAAGGCCATTCACTCGATTGTGACTTATCTGGGCATTTCCGATGGCAACATGGCAGAGGGCTCCATGCGTTGCGATGTCAATGTCTCGGTACGACCGAAGGGGCAGGAAAGCTTTGGCACCCGGGCGGAAGTCAAGAACGTCAATTCTTTCCGCTTTGTCGAACGCGCCATTGCCTTTGAAGTTGACCGTCAGATCGAGTTGATTGAAGACGGCGGCAAGGTTGTTCAGGAAACACGCCTGTATGACCCGGAACGTGACGAGACCCGAAGCATGCGCACCAAGGAAGAAGCCAATGATTACCGCTACTTCCCCTGCCCGGACCTGCTACCGGTAGTACTTGACCAGGCCTACGTGGACCATCTGCGCGAACAATTGCCCGAACTGCCGGCTGACAAACGCGAACGTTTCCAGAACGGGCTTGGCTTATCCGCTTATGACGCTCACGTCTTGTCAGCAAGCCGCGCTGTTGCCGATTATTTCGAAGAGGTCATGGATGTGTGCGGTGACGCCAAGCAGGCCGCCAACTGGGTACAGGGCGAACTTTCCGGCGCCCTGAACCGGGAGAACCTGAACATTGAACAGAGCCCCGTTAATGCCCGCCAATTGGGAGAACTGGTCGTCCGCGTGATTGACGGCACCATCAACGGCAAGGCGGCCAAACAGGTCTTCCAGGCGCTGTGGAATAATCAGGGCGCCAGCGCCGATGAAGTCATCGACGCCAAAGGCCTCAAACAGGTGACCGATAGTGGCGCTATTGAAGCCATGATTGACCAGGTGATTGCCGACAGCCCCGCACAGGTAGCTCAGTACTGTGACGCTGAACCCGACAAGCGTGGCAAAATGATCGGTTATTTCGTCGGCCAGGTAATGAAGGCCTCACGCGGTACTGCCAATCCTCAGCAGGTCAATACCCTGCTCAAGGAGAAGCTCGACGCTAAACTTTAAGCGTGAGGCGTGAAGTAAAGCAGTCGTCTACCGGCCCCTCAATCAGGGGCCGGTTTTTATATTTTGATCAGCTTAACTGACGAGGGTCGGTCATACTGATCAGGTCAGCACAGCCGGATGCCCAGACGTCGGCACTTAATTCCGCCACCCCCGCCGTGGCAAAACTGACACCAAAGCCTGCATGCCCTCTGGTCAAAACGCCGGTCAGCTCGCCTAACAGCGGCATATGGCTGACCAGCAACAGGGTATCGCTATCAGGCTGAGCCATCAGCCAGTCACACACGGCATTGGGTGAGTCGTCAGGGGTGATACCCTCATAGGTTTCCACCTGCCCCCCTAACGCCGAGGCAACTGCATCAGCGCTTTGCTGGGCGCGCGTATAGGGGCTGGCGATGATCCGCAATTGTCCTGACTCCTTGCTGGCCACACGGTCTGCCAACCAGCGAGCCATCAGGGTGACTTCCTGCTCACCCTGTGTGCTCAAACGGCGTTGATTATCCGGCGCACCAGCGACTGCTTCGCCATGGCGCATCAGTAATAATCGCGACATGTTATTGATTTCCTGCATGCCAATCTCCTGTCTCTCGATGAGCCTGTTGAACAGCTTCACGTGGCAGCACGAATTCAACATCGCTGCTTTGCTCGCCCATCATCAGCATTCTTGCCATCTCCTTTGCCGGAACGCCGTCAAACAATACATGGTACAAACCTTCTGCCATCGGCATGTAGACCCCCATCTGGGCAGCCTTGGCACATACCAGCCGTACAGTATTCACCCCTTCGGCGACCTGCCCCAATGCTTCTATAGCTTGATCAAGACTGCGACCTTCTCCCATGGCGAAACCCACTCTATAGTTACGCGACAGGTGGGAAGAACAGGTGACGATCAGGTCACCGACACCCGCCAACCCCAGAAAGGTCATCGGGTTGGCGCCATGCGCCACCGCAAACCGGCTCAT
>NZ_VMQS01000001.1:32139-35053 GCF_007625055.1 Halomonas sp. | reverse complement strand
CGCATCCACTGGCGCACCTTGGCCCCGTTATCAGCGGCAATGCTCGCCAGTGCCGTGCCAAAGCTCCCTCCCCCCAGCACGGCCACACTAATCTGCTGTTCCGCCATATGCCTGTGTCCTTGCTTACTTGAAGTATCTGCTCATGACATGATCATCATGAGATGAGCACACTGATAGATGTAGAGATAGTGCAAGTCTAACAAACCAAAAGGCCCGGCAGGGAATTCCTGCCGGGCCGTGGCTTACTTAAACACGGATTTACGCCGTGAGTACGCTGTTAAGGCGTTTGACGTAAGCCGCCGGGTCGTCCAGATGGCCGCCTTCAGCAATGATCGCCTGATCGAGAAGGATATGCGCCAGATCCGTAAAGGTGTCGCCTTCAGCCCCTTCCAGGCGGCCCACCAGAGCATGCTCGGGGTTGAGCTCTAGAATCGGCTTGACCTCGGGCAACGGCTGACCCGCCGCTTCCATAATGCGGCGCATCTGGAAACCCATCTCATGCTCCGGCAGAACAACACAGGCAGGTGAATCGGTCAGGCGATGGGTAACCTTGACTTCCTGAACTCCCTCACCCAGCGCCTCTTTAACCCGCTTGACCAGATCTTCCTTGGATTTGGCGGTTTCTTCCTGCGCCTTCTTCTCTTCTTCGTCTTCCACATCCCCCAGGTCAAGCTCACCCTTGGCGACATCAGCAAATGATTTACCGTCAAACTCGCTGAGGTGGCTCATCAACCATTCATCAATGCGGTCATGCAGCAACAGGACCTCGATGCCTTTCTTGCGGAAGATTTCCAGATGCGGGCTGTTTTTCGCCGCATTGAAGCCGTCAGCCACAATGTAGTAAATTTTCTGCTGACCTTCCTTCATGCGCTCGATGTAGTCCGCCAGCGACTGATCCTGAGTAGCGCTATCGGTATGGGTGGAAGAAAACCGCAGCAAACCGGCAATTTTTTCCCGGTTAGACGGGTCTTCGCCCGGGCCTTCCTTCAACACGCTGCCAAAGGTGTTCCAGAAGGTCTGATAGCCGTCATTATCCTTGGCCAGCTTCTTGAGCATATCCAGCGCGCGCTTGGTGAGTGCCCCCTTGATCTTGTCGACTTTGGGGTCCTGCTGGAGCAGTTCGCGGGACACGTTCAGCGAGAGGTCACGGGTATCCAATACGCCTTTGATAAAGCGCAGGTAAAGCGGCAGGAACTGTTCGGCATCATCCATAATAAAGACGCGCTGCACGTACAGCTTGACGCCACGAGCACCGTCCCGCTCATAAAGATCGAAAGGCGCACGGCCTGGGACATACAAAAGGCTGGTATATTCCAGCTTACCTTCTACCTTGTTATGGCTCCATGTCAGCGGGTCACTGAAGTCATGGGCGACATGCTTATAGAAAGCCTTGTATTCCTCATCGGAAATTTCACTTTTTGGGCGCACCCACAATGCCGTGGCTTCGTTGACAGTTTCCCAGGTAGTCACTTCACTACCCTCGATTGCGTTGCCCTCATCATCCTTGGCAGTTTCGGTCTTGGGCATGCGCACCGGCACTTCGATGTGATCGGAGTATTTACGTACCAGGCTCTGCAAGCGGTAGTCGTCGGCAAACTCCTTGGCATCTTCCTTCAAGTGAAGAATGATTTCGGTGCCATGGATCTCGCGTTCAATATCCGCCACCGTAAATTCGCCCTCACCCCTGGAGCGCCATTCAACGCCTTCACTCTGGTCACTGCCGGCCTTGCGGGTGCGCACGGTCACTTCATCAGCAACAATAAAGCCAGAATAGAAACCTACCCCGAATTGACCGATCAAGCGGGCATCTTTCTGTTGTTCGCCGGAAAGTTGCTTGAGAAAATCAGCCGTGCCGCTGCGCGCAATGGTGCCCAGGTTGCTGATGACATCATCACGGTTCATACCAATGCCGTTATCGCGTACGGTGACCGTGTTCGCCTCGCTATCGTGTTCGATCTCGATACGTAGCTCGCTATCGCCTTCATAAAGGGCATCATTATCCAGAGCGGCATAGCGCAGCTTGTCGCAGGCATCCGCCGCATTGGAAATCATTTCACGCAGAAAGATTTCGCGATTGGAATACAGCGAATGGATCATCAGATTCAGAAGCTGTTTAACCTCTGTCTGAAAACCAAGTGTTTCTTCGTGTGTGGCGGTGGTCATTCGTTCAGCCCTCAACAAGTGATTGCATATTGTTTATGGCACAACAGGCAACGGATGTTGCATGTTGCTATGTGAAACAGGTGTTGCAGATATGGGGCTGTACGGTTTTTTTTCAAGGCGTACTGGACGATGTGTCCTGACCGTCATCAGGCCCTTGCTTCCAGAGGCGGTACCCCTCCAGATGCAGGTCAATACGATTGAGCAGCCAGCCGACAATCACGACGTCATCCACCAGGCCGATCAACAACAGAAAGTCGGGAATCAAATCAAAGGGCAGCACAAGATAGGCCAACGCCAACAGCATATAGCCAAAGGCACGCCAGGGGACGGGGCGGAAATTGCCGCGCAAGACATCCCGGGTCATGGGAATAAACCATTTCAGCGCACGCATGATGCGTTTTATCACCCAAGCGCGGGACGTCAGTCGCTTTATCAGCCATCCACCAGATAAGGGCTTCATCTTAATGCAATCCTCCTTCCAACTAATTTAGTGAAAGTTATTTAAACGCTTTGTTCATCTCCTGTTCACGTTAAGCTATCTTGAGATATGCCGCCGCACGGCTTCCTGGAGAGATTATTCATGGGTTTCATTCCTTGGTTCCGGTCTAATAACATACTTCCGACATACGGATTTTATCGTTTGCTCGCCTTGGTGAGCACCCTGTTCCTGGCACCCCCCGCTGTCGGACAATTCATCAGTGACGCCGATATGCGCAGCGCCCTCAGTGATGCCCGCGCCCAACGCTGGGAA
>NZ_VMQS01000001.1:0-32039 GCF_007625055.1 Halomonas sp. | reverse complement strand
CAGTGACGCCGATATGCGCAGCGCCCTCAGTGATGCCCGCGCCCAACGCTGGGAAGATATCAACACTCAGGCCACCGGCCAGCATATTCTGGGTGGCTACATTGAGTACCATCAGCTGAAAGGGCGTTTGCCAGACCTCGCGCCTGAACGTGTTAAAGAGTATATGGACAGACACAGCGACGCCCCCTTGGCGGACTGGTTACAGGGCCAGGCCATTGATGCCTATGGTAAAGCACGCCAATGGGCTGATATCAGGGTCATCGCGACACAGCCTCCTGCCAATACCGAACGCCAGTGCTATTTCTACACGGCCTGGCTGGATATAACGCCTCAACAAGCCTACGACGGTGGAAAAGAGCTATGGCTGACCGGGCGTTCTCAACCAGATGCCTGCGACAGCCTGTTTGATAGTTTGCGCAGCCGTGGCGTGATTGATCAGCAAGCCATCTGGGAGCGCAAGATGCTGGCATGGGAAGCCGGCGAACGCGCCCTGGTGAACTACCTTGGGAGTCTGCTCGATAACCGCTGGCAGGCTGCCATCCAGCGCGTCGAATCAACCACGGGGGCTGGCTCCCTGTATGATGCGCCAAGTTGCCTTGGCCCTGAGTGTGCGGCAACCCCAACGTTTTACCAAGCAGCCATGCAGCGCCTGACCCAAGAGGACACTCAGGGTGCCCTGGCCGTCTGGTCATCACTTGCCGATCGGCTATCGCTACCGCCCAAGACCCAGCAGACAATTGAAGAGGAACTGGCTTTCTATGCGTTGCTCAGGGAAATCCCCGGTTCATACGCCTGGGTCGACCGCACCCTACCAACGCTCGAGAGCGAAAGAGTGCTGGAACTCCGCGTACGCCGGGCTTTACAAGCCAACGACTGGGCGGCCGTGCAGCAGTGGATCGCCAGCATGAGCGATGGCCAGCGAAACGACAGCCGCTGGCAGTATTGGCTCGGGCGTGCCAGCGAGCAGCAAGGCAACCAGCAAGCCGCCGAGGCGCACTTCTTTCAGGCCGCAGGCCAACGCGACTTTTTTGGCTTCGCAGCCGCTGAGCGCATCAATCAACCGCTCCCCCTGAATATCGAGACCTATACCGCCAACCCGGACGACCGCCAGCGTATCGCCAACATGCCCGCCGTTCAGCGTACCGAAGCGCTGATGCGTATCGGCGAAGAGGGGCTGGCAAGCAGTGAGTGGCTCAATGCCGCCCGTCATGCGCCAGAGCAGACGGCCAGGGCAATGGCAGAGTATGCCGATTCACGCGGCTGGGATGCCCTTCTGGTGCAGACCACCATAGCCGCGCAACTCTGGGATGCCCTTGCCTGGCGTTTTCCCGAAGCTTACCGCGAGCAGTTCATGCACTGGGGGCGGATGACAGACGTGGACCCCTACCTGCTGATGGCCATTGCCCGGCGCGAAAGTGCCTATAATCCGGCAGCACTTTCCCCCGCCGGCGCGCGTGGTTTGATGCAATTGATGCCAGGTACCGCCACTCAACTTAGCCGTGAACTGGGCATAGCCGACCCTGGCCCCTACGGTGTGCTTGACCCTGAGCTGAACATCCGCCTGGGGAGCACCTATATCCGCGATAAGCTTGAGCGTTACCGGGGCAATCGATTGGCTGCCGCTGCCGCCTACAATGCCGGCCCTGGGCGGGTTGACCGCTGGCTGAGAGAAGAAGGTATCAATGAATTCGACTTGTTTGTTGAACGGATTCCGTTCCGTGAAACCCGCCAATATGTGCAGGCCGTGCTGACCTATCGGGCGATTTACGCGGCGCTCAACCAGGATGGCAGCACTCAGGGAATCTCCCTGCTTAACCCGCACGAGCAAAGCGTACGCTATGATGCCAGCCTGCTGAATCGCCCATAATCCTCATTGGGCTGTCAGCCAGGCCTTTGCTCCAGGGCCAGCTTGAGGCCAAAGGCCACCAGGACACTGCCTGTCAGCCCATTCAGCACTTGGGCAAAGCGGGCGCTGGCCAGCCATTGGCTGGCGCCCCCTATCATCAGAGCAACACTGATCTGCCAGGCATTGGCAATCACGAAGTGGATGCCCGCCAACCATAAGGACTTGGCCAGGGCAGGATCGCCGGGGGCAATAAACTGGGGCAGAAAGGCCATATAAAACACTATCGTCTTGGGGTTGAGCACATTGGATAACAGGCCTTCCTTGGCGGGTTGCCAGCGCCCTACAGGCTTGGCGCCATGCAACACGCCCTTTACCCGCAAGCCCTGACCGCGCCATGCGGCTTTAAGACTGGCTACGCCCAGCCATACCAGATATGCCGCGCCCAGCATTTTAAGCGCATGAAAGGCCCAGGCAGACTGAAGCAGAATGAGCGAGATCCCCAGCGCTGAAATCGTGGCGTGAACAAACAGGCCGCTACAGATGGCCAGACTGGTAACAACCCCGTCCTTGACGCCACCGCGAGCGGTGTTGCGAATTACCAGCAAGGTATCCACGCCCGGGCTGATTGACAGCAAGGTAACTGCTATCAGGAACGCCCAGAGCTGACTATCGATAAATCCCCAGTCTGTCATTGATCTCACTCTTGCAGAAGAAATACGTGATGGTAAATCGAGAATCGAGACTATCAATAATACAGGCTCAAGATAACGTATTTAATGACGTCAAGGAGCGTTCAGAAAGATCATTTTTATTTCGCTGGACGCGCATGAGCAGAACATCTACATTAACTGTGTAAGCAGGAGATGCCTGCTTGCAATAACATAAAGCTTGTAAGGAAATTGATAATGGCAACTGGTACTGTCAAGTGGTTTAACGATACAAAAGGTTTCGGCTTCATCTCTCCTGATGACGGCGGTGATGATCTTTTTGCCCACTTCTCTGAAATTCAGGCTGAAGGCTTCAAATCCCTTCAAGACGGCCAAAAGGTTTCTTTTGACGTCACACAAGGCAAGAAGGGCCTTCAGGCCTCCAATATTCGTCCTGCTTGACTGCATGCGTTTATTGAACCGTCACTGACTGCATTATCAGAACGGTTATTAAAAAAGGCCCACAGTCATGACTGTGGGCCTTATCACTGGAAGCCACTACCAACCAATCACTCTTCGCCCGCCTCCTGATCAGTATTGTCCTCAGTCATGCTGCTCTCGGCGGCTTCAGCGGATTCCGGCATGTCACTTCCCTGCTGCTCTCTGAGTTCGTCGAACTGATTGTCAAGTTCCTCCTGAGCTTCTTCAAAGCGCCGCTCAGTATCGTCAATAAATTCCTGGACATTCTCAGCCGCCTGGCTTTCTCCCTGCTCAAGGCTCTCCAGCATGTCGTCTGAAGACTCCCCATCTGGAGTAGCCTTAAGGTCAGCTTCCACTTCATCAGCGATAGACTCAACCTTTTCGTCAGCTTCATCAGCCAAAGAATCTATATCCGATTCAAATTCGCTATCCGCCTCATCAAGCTGATCTTCAGCGTCTTGCAGCGTATCGCTGGACTGCGAACGCGCTTCCTCATATTGCTGATCGAGTGCTTCCTGGGCTTCATCGAAACGCTGTTCCGTGGCATCGATCACGTCATCAACGTCCGAGGTCGTCACTTCACCGGGCAAGGCTGAGTCTTCATCCAGCACGGTATCTGGTTCCGTTGTCAGTGTTTCCTCATCGGCGGCAACCTCTTCACCACCTGACTCAATCGGCTCTTCGGATACGTCTTCAGCCTGTTGATCCAGTGATGCTTCTTCACCAGAGGTATCTTCAGCCTGCTCTGCAGACAGATCTTCATTGTCACTGGCAGTGTCCTGCCCGGTATTTTCCTCCTGCTGGTCTACCTGTTCAGTTGTGCCGGCGCTTTCGTCTGTAGCCGTACTTTCAGGTTCTGAACTGTCGCCACAGGCGCTTAACAGAAGTGAAACAGCTATCAGGGTGGGAAGCCAAAAACGGTGTGCCATCTGTATATTCTCCATATCAATAAATTAATCATCGGGTATTCCTTTAAGGCGCCAGCAGGGCCGAGTCGGCGCGCATGGCGACCGACAGTGCCAATGGCTCCACTTCTGCTGTAAAAGCCTCAAAATGACGCGTCTCGCCATCCAGTGTCAGTGGCCAGCAAGCTTCCATGGGCTGACTTGTCACCGTGATTCTGCGGGTTGCAAAGTAGCTCAGAAACTCGCCGTCTGCGGGAAACGACTTCAACTCCTCCATTAATCGGGGTAGTCTGGCAATACTACTAAAATCATGCACCATCAGGACATCCAGGTAACCATCGTTCAAGCTTGCCCTGGGGGCCAACACCTGGCCACCCCCTGACTGACGCCCATTGCCCAGTGCAAGCAGCAGCAAGGAAACGTCAATTTCCCCATCTCCCCAATTAAGCCTGCCCTGATAGCTGCGATGTCGCCAAGCCTTGGCAGCCCCCATGATGGAGTAGGCCCCACCGCCCAACAGGCGCTTCAGACGCTTAGGCGTGGAAGAAGTGACTTCAGCGCCAAAGCCACCTGTCAGCATGTTGATATAGTACTGGCTCACATGGAAGTGATCTGGAGAATCCTGAATGCCATTAATAGCGGTGTCAAAAGATGACTTTGACTGGGTGGCATTGATAAGGACCGCATCAATTGCCTGCGGTTCCAGCTCGCAGACTGCCTCCAGCGCTTGTTGCGGTGCCAATGGCAAGCCTATCGACCGGGCAAAATCGTTGGCGCTTCCCAAAGGCACAACCCCCATGATCGGGCGCTGCTCTCTGGGCAGGCGCATTATTCCGTTGACCACCTCATTGACCGTGCCGTCACCGCCTCCGGCAATCACATGGGTAAAACCTTCCTGTCCCGCCTGATGGGTAAACACGGTTGCGTCACCCTCTTCCCAGGTGACCCGCACGGTAAGATCCATTCCTGCCTTGCGCTGCTGAATTACAGCGTTGCGCAAGGCTGGTTCACCAGATACCTTTCCGTTGACAACCAAAAGGTACCGGAGAGGACGCTGACTCAATTTAAGGTTCCTTTATCCTGATGGGGTTGGCGTCCTGATCCCTCTAGGCCAGGGCCTTCTCGACAACCTCATAGACATTGGCCGATAGCGGCTCTTGCTGAATGCGTGACAAGGCCTCTTTCATCAAGGCCTGACGCGTCTCATCAAAACGCTGCCAGCGCGTCAGAGGTGTCACCAGGCGCGCGGCAATTTCAGGGTTAAGACGATTCAGCTCAATTACCACATCGGCCAACAGGCGGTAGCCTTCACCGTCGATACGGTGAAAATTGACCCGGTTCTGGGTAAAGGCACCAATCAGGGCACGGACCCGATTGGGATTTTTTAGCGAGAAGGCGGAGTGCTGCATCAGATATTTGACCCGCTCCAGCGCATCTTGCTGGGGTCTTGTGACCTGGACGCTGAACCACTGATCCATCACCAGGGGATCATGCGCCCATTTTTCACCGAACGCCTTCAATGCCGGGGTTGCCAGATCGTCGCGGGAACTGTGTACCAGCAACATCAGGGCATGGCGCACATCGGTCATATTGTGGGCCGCCTGAAACTGCTGCTGGCAAAGTGCGATCGCTTCGGCATCCTCAATTGCCATCAGATAGGCAAGCGCTACATTTTTGAGGCTACGTTGGCCAATCTGTTGCGGTGTCGGTGCATAGGGCTCTGCACCAATGTTGGCCTGATAGACCGTCAACAGTTCGTCACGCAACGCCAGGGCCAATGACTGCCTGACAAACTCACGCGCTGCATGAATCGCCTCCACATCCACCAGCGGCTGCTGTTCAGCAATATAGGCTTCGGAAGGAAGCGCCAGCATCTCGGCCAGAACCGCCTTGTCGTCGGTGTGAGTCGTCAGCAATAGTCGATAGGCGTCAGTGACCCGGCTATCCATAACCTTTTCAACACCGTTGCGATGAGCGGCAATCAGGTCATCCAGCGCCAACATGGCAAGCCGCTGCCCGGCATCCCAACGGTTGAATCCATCACTGTCATGAGTCAGCAGAAACGCCAGTTCTTCGCGTGAATAAGGGAACTGCAGCTTCACTGGCGCAGAAAAGTTGCGCAACAGAGATGGCACGGGAGCCTCAGCCACATCCGTAAACACAAAGGTCTGTTCAGTTTCCTGTAAATGAATCACGCTATCCTTGCCGTGTTTTTCAGCGTTCAACGTCAGGGTCAGATCCTGACCGGACTTGGTGCCAACCAGCCCCATCCTGATGGGTATATGCAAGGGCTGTTTGTCCGCCTGGCCAGGCGTTGCCGGCGTTCTCTGACGCAGGGTCAGGCGATACTCGGCATGCGCATAATCATATTCACCGTGGGCGTCGATTTCCGGCGTACCCGCCTGATCATACCACCGCATGAACTGGCCAAGATCCAGATGTGAGACCTCCGCCATGCAGTCAACGAAATCCTCGATGGTCACCGCCTGGCCATCAAAACGTTCAAAATAAAGATCACTGCCCTGACGGAAGGTATCCCAACCGACCAGATTACACAGCATACGAACAATTTCGGCGCCTTTTTCATAAATGGTCAGGGTGTAGAAGTTGGTAATCTCGATATAGTGGTCGGGCCTGACTGGATGAGCACTCGGCCCTGCATCCTCAGCAAACTGAGCGGTACGGTAAAAGGACACATCCTGGATACGCTTGACCGGTGCTGAATTGGTATCCGCCGAAAAGCATTGGTCACGGAAAACCGTAAAACCTTCCTTGAGAGATAACTGAAACCAGTCGCGGCAGGTGACCCGGTTACCTGACCAGTTATGGAAATATTCATGAGCCACAATGCCTTCTACCTGCTGGAATGCCGCATCCGTGGCGGTATCCGGGTGGGTCAGCACTGCAGCCGAGTTGAAAATATTCAGACCCTTGTTTTCCATCGCCCCCATATTGAAGTCGTTGACCGCCACGATCATGAACAGATCCAGATCATATTCGCGGCCATAGGTCGTTTCATCCCAGGCCATGGCTCGCTTGAGCGCGGCCATGGCGTGGTCAGTCTTACTGAGGTTTTCTTCTTCCACCCATAGCTGCAGGGTCACCTCGCGGCCATTCATGGTGGTGAAGTGATCTTCAACCTTGCGCAAGTCTCCCGCCACCAGAGCAAACAGATAGCAGGGTTTAGGATGAGGATCTTCCCAGGTGACAAAATGGCGACCACTTTCAAGCGCACCCTCATTCACCCGGTTGCCATTGGCCAGCAGTACGGGTTCCTGGCCTTGATCACCGATCACTGTCACCCGGAAGGTCGCCATCACATCGGGGCGGTCAGGGTAAAAGGTAATCCGCCGAAACCCTTGCGCTTCACACTGAGTACAGTACATGCCGTTTGATTGATATAGCCCCTCAAGCGCGGTATTTTGCTCAGGCGCAATCCTCACTTCACTTTCAAGCACAAAAGCGGCTGGCACCGTATTGATCACCAGCTCATGGTCATCCATGCGGTATTCATGCTCACCTAACGGCTGACCGTCTATAGCAAGGGCTTCAAGCGTCAGCTTTTCACCTTCAAGCACCAGGGGGGTTGCACTGGCCACCTCCGGATTGCGCTCTATCGACAGGCGCGCTCGAACGCGAGTATGGGAAGGGTCAAGATCAAAGGTCAGCTCGGCATGCGTCACCCGATAGGCAGGTGGCTGATAGTCGTTAAGGTAAACCGGCTGGGGCTCAGACATGATGCATGACTCCTGGTGCTATGAAAGCAGTTGAAATAATGGAGGAAAGGCAAGCGCCTTTGCTATCCGTGGCGCTGGCATTAATCGCGGAAATTATCGAACTGTAAGGGCAGGTCAGGTCCTTCCTCGCTACGTAAAAGTGCCATGATGCCTTGCAGATCATCGCGCTTTTTACCCGTCACCCTTACCTTCTCGCCCTGAATCTGCGCCTGTACCTTGGCTTTGGTGGCCTTGATACGCTTGACGATGTCCTTGGCATCAGCAGCTTCCAGCCCTTGTTTGAGCTTGACCGTCTGGCGCGCCTTGACACCTGAAAGCTCAGGGTCTTCAGGCTCCATGCAACGCGCATCAATGCCGCGGGCAATCAGCCGATTACGTAACACATCAAGCATCTGCTTAAGCTGGAAATCAACCTCCGCTTCCAGCGTTACGCTTTCCCCTTCCAGTGTGTAGCTGGCATCCACGCCTTTGAAATCAAAGCGTGTTTGGACTTCGCGGTTAGCCTGATCCACCGCATTGGTGGCTTCGTGCTGATCAAACTCAGAGACAATATCAAATGAAGGCATGACGTATTCCTGATTCAAGACAGAGTTCTATTCTAGAGCAGCAACCCCGCCCACGGCCAATGCTAAGGCCATTTTGGCTGGCCGATGCGTGTCGAAAAATCACACACCTTTTACAACAGGACCCTTTTTTACCAGGAAACTTATACACATATTGTTACGACTGATTCCCTTGTCCACTATCAATCAGGCATACTAACCCTACCCAACCTTGACGACCCATTCTCAAAGGCAGGCTACAACCGCCACCACTTGGCAAAGAGGCATTTCATGACCGATCGCGATTCACGTCACAAGGCGTCGATGGAAAAACTTAAAGCCCATGTTGACGAGAAAGTCGCCAATGCGACCGAGCAGCGCGGGCTCTTGCTGATCAATACCGGCAATGGCAAAGGCAAAACCACCGCCGCCTGGGGCACAGTGACACGTGCGCTGGGCTACGGGTATCGCGTGGGCGTCGTTCAGTTCATTAAAGGGCTCTGGGAGTGCGGGGAACGCAACCGACTGGAAGACGACAGCAATCTGGAAGTCGCCATCATGGCAACCGGTTTCACCTGGGATACTCAAAACCGCGAAGAAGATACCCGCGCCTGCGCGGAAGTCTGGCAATCAGCCGCAAAAATGCTGGCGGATCCGGACGTCTATCTGGTGGTACTCGATGAAATCACCTACATGCTGAAATTCGGCTATCTGGACATTGATACGGTAAAGAAGGCGCTGGAAAACCGTCCCCACGAACAGACCGTCGTGATCACCGGCCGTAACGCCCATCGCGAACTGATTGACATGGCCGATACGGTGACCGAAATGCAGGAAGTCCGTCACGCTTTCAATAACGGTATCCAGGCTCGCCGCGGTATTGATTACTGATTATCCCACGGCCAGGGATGTAAACCAAAAAAGGCGCCTGACGGCGCCTTTTTTTGAGTGCTCGCTCACCTCTAACCATCAAACGGGTTGCGCAATACGATGGTTTCGATACGGTCAGGTCCGGTCGAGATGATATCAATACTGGTACCCACCTGCTCCTCAAGAAAGCTGATGTAGGAACGCGCATTGGCAGGCAAGTCTTCTACCTGCTTCACGCCCAGCGTTGATTCTTTCCAGCCTGGCAAATCTTCATATAGCGGCTCAACCGCTTCATAGCCTTCTGAGTCGACCGGCGTATCCAGAACATCGCCATCCTTGCTGCGATAGCCAACACACACACGGATGTTCTCAAGACCGTCGAGCACATCCAGCTTGGTCAGGCAGATGCCCGACACCGAGTTGATCTGCACCGCATGGCGCAGAGCCACCGCATCAAACCAGCCGCAGCGACGTGGGCGACCCGTCGTCGCACCGAATTCATGGCCTCTTTCAGCCAGATGACGACCGTGGTCATCAAACAGTTCGGTCGGGAATGGCCCGGAACCCACGCGAGTCGTGTAAGCCTTGGTAATGCCCAGGACATAATCCAGGTAGAGTGGGCCCACACCGGAACCAGTCGCAGTGCCGCCAGCCGTCGTGTTCGAACTGGTGACGAAAGGATAGGTGCCATGATCAATATCCAGCAGCGAACCTTGCGCACCCTCAAACAGAATATTGTCGCCCTGACGGCGCAGTGCATGCACCAGTCCGACAGTATCGCTGATCATGGGAAGCAGCTCTTCGGCCATACGCATGGCCTCATCAAGCACTTCCTGAAAATCGACGGCTTCTTCACCGTGATAGCGGGTCAGTACAAAGTTGTGATAATCAAGCACTTCACCCAGCTTGGAGGCAAAACGCTCACGGTGCAGCATATCGCCCAGGCGCAAGCCGCGCCGTGCCACCTTGTCTTCATAGGCTGGCCCGATACCGCGTCCCGTGGTTCCAATCTTGGCAATACCACGGGCTTTTTCACGCGCCTGATCCAGACGTACATGGTAAGGCAGAATAAGCGGGCAGGCCGGAGAAAGTCGCAGGCGCTTACGCACCGGGACACCCTTGGCCTCAAGTTCCAGGATTTCTTTGAGGAGCGCTTCCGGTGAAAGCACGACACCGTTGCCGATCACGCAGGTTTTATCCTGACGCAGGATGCCAGAGGGGATCAGGTGTAGCACTGTCTTTTCACCATCAATCACCAGAGTATGGCCCGCGTTGTGCCCGCCCTGAAAGCGCACCACTGCCGACGCCGACTCAGTCAAAAGGTCGACGATCTTGCCCTTACCTTCATCACCCCACTGGGTGCCTAGTACTACGACATTCTTACCCATTATGCTCTCGTCTCATCTGCCAGCGTCGTTGGCTGCCAACGACCATCAATTAACTCAAGATGGCGGTCACATGAATGCGCCGCCGGCCCGGTGTCCTGCCCAGGCAGCGCCTGAATAACTCTTTCGCCACGCTCTCGCAGCACTGCAATTGCCTGATGCAGCGCCTCATCTTCCTGCGCCGGCGCCCAGATAGCCCCCTTCGCTGCAGCAGCGGGTGCCAGAGACGCCAGCTGCTTTAGATCCATGGAGAACCCTGTCGCTGGCCGTGCCCGCCCAAAGGCTCGACCGGTGTCATCATAACGGCCTCCCTTGGCCAGCGGCTGGCCGTAGCCGGGCGCATAGGCAGCAAACATCATACCCGTGTGATACTGGTAGCCACGCAGTTCCGCCAGATCCAGATAAAGGGCAACATCGTAGCGAGCGCGAATGCCTTCATACAGCGCTTTCAGTTCGTCCAGAGCCGCTTTCACACTCGGCGGGGCTCCAGCAAACAGTTGACGCGCCTGATCCAGAATCGAAATATCACCATGAAGGTCAACCAGCGCCTTGAGCATGCCTGCCAGTGCCGGATCATTGACGTTGGCGTCTACATGCTCGGCCAGCATGCCGGGTGATTTCAACGCCAATGCATCAAAGATGGCCGCTTCCTGATCATCATCGAGCCCGGCTTCCTCTACCAGGCTGCGGTAGATGCCGATATGGCCAAGCGCCAGATGAATCTCGTCAGCACCCGCGGCCGTCAGGCTGGAAATCGCCAGATGGATGATTTCGCCATCCGCTTCAAGGCCTGCATGCCCAAACAGCTCGACCCCCACCTGAACAGGGCTGCGTCCGCCCTGATTCTGATCGGCCTGCGCACGCAGCACATTGGTACAATAACAAAGCCTGACTGGCCCTTGGTGGCGCATTGAATGGGCATCCATGCGTGCAACCTGAGGCGTTACGTCAGCTGTGGCCCCCATCATACGGCCAGTCAACTGGTCCGTCAGCTTGAAGGTCTGTAAATCAAGGTCTGTTCCTGTACCGGTCAACAAAGAGGCCAGAAACTCAACTGGCGGCGGCATTACCAGATCGTACCCCCAGCAGTAATAGAGATCCAACAGGGTACGGCGCAGCTCTTCCATGCGGCTTGCCTGAGGCGGAAGCACCTCATCCATGCCGTCGGGCAACAGCCAGCGGTCAGCAATGGTCATGTCAACAATCCTGCGAGACGACGGTGAAGGCCTGACAAGGCGATCACTCAGAACACCCTGTCAAGACCACAAGATATGGACCACAAAAAAACCGGGCGCCGCCCGGTTTCTAGGTCTACAGAAATAGAAGTCTATCACGTTTCGATTATGGGTGAACCCCACCAAGGCAGCAGGGTCACCCGAAACACTCAGGTTAGTGTTTCATTCTTCATCCGTTGAAGGCATGGCACTTCGCAGATACTGGAAGAAGTCACTATCCGGCTCGAGCACCAGCAGATTATCGCTGTCCGCAAAGCTCTCGCGATAGGCATTCAGGCTACGCCAGAAGGAGAAGAACTCGGCATCCTGGCTATAGGCTTCGGAGAACACCCTGGCGGCTTCCGCGTCACCTTCACCACGTAACGTTTCGGAACGCTCATTGGCCTGAGCGATCAATACCGTGCGACGACGATCAGCATTGGCGCGGATCCGTTCGGCTTCTTCCTGACCCTGAGCGCGCCATTCCCGGGCTTCTCGTTCACGCTCAGAGCGCATACGATCAAATACCGCGGCCGACACATCTTCCGGCAAGTCGATACGCTTGATACGGATATCACGCACTGCAATACCCAGCTCGTCGCGCATCAGGCTATCCAGCTCTTCCGTCGGGTCTGTCATCAGATCATCACGCCGTTCAGCAATGATTTCCTGCAGGTTCAGGCGGCCAAACTCGTTACGCAGGCTTTCATCAACGCGGGGCTGAATCAGACGGGTAGCCATTAATTCATCGCCCGCCGTTGCCTCGTAGTAGCGGGTCGGGTTGACCACTTGCCACTTGACGTAGGAATCCACAATGACCGCTTTCTGCTCCAACGTAAGATAGCGGCTGGTATCCGTATCCAGCGTGAGAAGACGAGTGTCGAATTTGCGAATCGTCTGGGTGATCGGCACCTTGAAATGCAGGCCCGGCTGGATATTTTCTTGAACCACTTCACCAAAGCGAAGTTTTACGGCGCGCTGGGTTTCATCAACGACATAAAGGCTGTTACTGGCTAACCAGGCAACGGCGGCTAAACCGCCGACGATTAGCAGGGATCGATTATTAATCATTTAGCGGCCCTCCCTGCGAATAGAGCTGTTACTCGAGTTGGACGATGAACCACTGCTCTGACCGCTACTCATGCGTTCCAGCACGCGCGGATCAAGTTCTTCACCGTTATTACTGCTTGAAGAGGACGCGTTGTTACCGCGCATCTCATCCAGGGGCAAATACATCAGGGGAGCATTTTCGCTGACATCCAGAAGCACCTTGGGCGTGCTGCCAAAGACTTCTTCGATGGCATCCAGGTACATGCGTTCACGCATGATATCCGGAGAGTTGCGGTATTCACTCAGCAGGGAGTTGAAGCGGTTAGCCTGACCCTGGGCTTCTGACACCACTGATTCACGATAACCCTGACCCTGTTCAACCAGGCGCTGAGCCTGACCCTGGGCTTCCGGAATAATCGCGTTAGCATAAGCAATACCCTGGTTAATCGTGCGCTGACGGTCTTCACGAGCACGAATAACGTCATCAAACGCATCAATAACCGGATCGGGTGCCGATGTGGACTCGATATTGATCGTCTGCAAACGGATGCCCGCTCCGTACGAATCCAGATAGGACTGCAAACGGCTCGAGACCGAGCTGCCCAGAATTTCACGCCCCGAAGTCAGAATGTCAATCATGTCGGTTCCGCCCACCACGTGGCGAAGTGACGAATCGAGAGCATTTTCGATCGACAGGTTGGGGTCGCGCAGGTTGAGAACGAAGTCGCTCGGATTGGAAACCTGGTACTGTGCCGAAATTTCCACTTCAACGATGTTTTCGTCACGCGTCAGCATGGCCTGTGTCTGAGTTATCGAGCGAACTCGTGTGACGTTGACCATACGCACGTCGTCAATCAGCGGTGGATTCCATTGCAGACCCGGTGTGACAACTTCCTGAAATTTGCCAAAACGCAGAACGACACCGCGTTCAGACTGGTCAACCAGGTAGAACCCGGAAGCCGCCCAGATCGCCAGAGCGACAACAAGCAGCAAGCCCGGCAAGGCAAACGTATTGCGCGGCTTGTTGCCGCCGCCCTTTCCGCCGCCACCTTTCTTCTTGCCGCCGCCCCCTAACATGGCGTTGAGTTTATCCTGAAACTTTTTCAGTGCTTCATCCAGATCGGGCGGGCCCTGGTTGTTTCCACCACCGTTATTCCCACCATTATTACCGTTGTCAGACCCCTTGTTGCCACCACTACTGCCACGGCGACCACCGCTGCTCCAAGGGTCGTGCTGGTTTCCACCACCAGGCTCATTCCAGGCCATACGTTTTCTCCGCTAAGGTGTCCTACTAAATAGTACTCGCTGATGCGGCTACAAGAACGATTGCTAAAAATTTACGCTTAGATTTCAGTGTAAAATGTGGCTCAAATAAACTTATACCATTCTAATACAAATGACAAAGGAAGTTGTACTCACCATTCTACAGATGTCTGTAATGCAGTGGGGAGATAGGCATCGGCATGTTCGCCAGTCTGTGCCATCAGCTGATTGAAATCACGCCTTGGCAGACGGACGTTCAGTACGGAGCGCCCCTGTTCGTCGAAAGCTTCTTCTTGCACCGCGTTCAGGTCATGCAATCCGGCTCTCAGTCGTCCTTGCTCTGGCTCAAGAGTTAACGAGAAACTGATGACATCCACTGCCAGGCGCTCACTCAGTGCCTGCTCCAATAATGCCAGACCCTGACGCGTCTGAGCCGATAGCCATACCACTTCCGGCATTCCATTGCCATCGCGCTCGATCCTCGGGGCGCTATCCAGTTGGTCAATCTTGTTCATTACCTTAAGCATGGGAACATCGTCAGCGCCAATTTCTTTCAGAACGCTGTTGACCTGCTCCACGTTCAGGTCACGATCAGGATCCGCAGCGTCAATTACGTGCACCAGTAATGAGGCTTCGGCAGCTTCCTGCAGGGTGGCCTGGAAGGCTTCTACCAGCTTGTGCGGCAGATGACGGATAAACCCGACTGTATCCGCCATTACCACCGGCCCCACATCGTCAATTTCCAGACGCCGCAGCGTCGGGTCAAGGGTGGCAAATAGTTGATCCGCTGCATAGACATGAGCATCTGTCAGCGCATTAAAAAGCGTTGACTTGCCCGCATTGGTGTATCCCACCAGCGAGACACTATGAATCTCGGCCCGTGAACGGGCACGGCGATTCTGTTCACGCTGGCTGCGTACTTTATCAAGACGTTTATGAATCGACTTGATACGACCACGCAGCAGGCGACGGTCCGTTTCCAGCTGGGTTTCACCTGGACCACGTAGACCGATACCCCCTTTCTGGCGTTCCAGGTGTGTCCATCCACGCACCAGGCGAGTCGACATATATTCAAGCTGAGCAAGTTCAACCTGAAGCTTACCCTCGTGGGTGCGAGCACGCTGGGCAAAGATGTCCAGAATAAGTCCAGTGCGATCAAGAACACGACATTTGAGTTCGTGCTCAAGATTACGCTGCTGGGAGGGGCTTAATCCATGATTGAATATCACCAGCTCAGCGCGATGAGCGGCAAGCATTGACCGCAGTTCATCGAGCTTGCCCGTACCGATAAAGGTGCGCGAGTCAGGCCGATTGCGACTGGCAGTCAGCAGTGTTGCCGCTTCGGCACCAGCAGAACGCACAAGCTCCAGGAACTCACCGGCGTCTTCGCGTGCCTGATCATCATGAAAATCAACATGAACAAGAACTGCCGTTTCACCGGCATCTGGGCGCTCAAAAAACAATCAATACCTCATAGGTTGGCTGACCGAACTCAAGGCTCTAGTCTTCTGATTCTGCTGCCGGATCCTGCACTGGCAGACGTACATTACGTGAAGGCACGACGGTCGATATGGCGTGCTTGTAAACCATCTGACTGACGGTGTTGCGCAACAGGATCACAAACTGATCAAAGGATTCGATCTGGCCCTGCAGCTTAATGCCGTTCACCAAGAAGATGGAGACCGGAATGCGCTCCTTGCGCAAGATGTTCAAGTATGGGTCTTGAAGGGACTGCCCTTTGGACATGTTACTCTCCCTAAAACTGTCGTTGGGGTTGGTTATTTAAGGCATGTCACCTGGACACACCACAATCTTGTTACCCGAACGGCCTGCTGTCGCATGACCCTTCGAAAAGCTTTCTCAATAAGCCGTCGTAAAAACCGCTTAAAAAAAACCAGCCATGAATTAACTATCTTACGCTAAGCACTGCTTTCACGCACGAGTTTCAGCATCTTATCAAGTGTGTCAGCCTTCTGAATGTTAAACCAGCAGGCGTTTTTCCAACTTCGCAACCAGGTCAACTGACGTTTGGCTAGCTGGCGGGTCGCGATGATACCCTGCTCCTCAAGACGCCTTCTGTCGTAGCGACCCTCAAGGTGCTCCCAAACCTGACGATACCCGACGCTTTTCAAGGCGGGTAGACCAGCATGAAGGTCATTACGCTTTCTGAGGGCACTCACCTCATCAATCAAGCCCTCTGCCAACATTTGTCGAAAACGCAAGGCAATGCGTTGGTGCAAAAAACTGCGCTCTTCAGGTGCCAACACCAAGGTGACCACTCGCCAGGGGAAAGGTGTCACCATCTGTTCATCCCAGAGCTCGCTCATTGGCCGCCCCGCTAGCAGATACACCTCAAGCGCCCGCAGTGTTCGTTGCGGGTCATTGGGGTGTATGCGCTGCCCAGCGATCGGGTCCACCTGCATTAGTCGGGCATGTAAAGCTGCCAGGCCATCATTGGCCAATACCTGCTCAAGTTCAGCGCGCACTTCGGGTGAAGACGATGGCAGGTTTCCAACGCCCTCCAGCAGATGTTTAAAGTAAAGCATGGTGCCACCCACCAGCAGCGGCACCTTGCCAGATGCGCTTATTTGTCGCATCTCTTGCAGCGCGTCCGTGCGAAAATCCGCTGCCGAATAAGTGTCTGCAGGATCGCGTATATCAATCAGGCGGTGCGGCGCACGCCTGAGCTCTTCAGGACTGGGTTTAGCGCTACCAATATCCAGCCCGCGGTATACCATGGCAGAGTCCACGCTGATCAATTCACAGCCACATTGATCGTGGAGCGCCATGGCCGCTTCGGTTTTACCTGCGGCTGTCGGACCCATCAGAAAAAGCGCCAGCGGGCGTTCATCAATCATGCATTGACCCTGTTGGATGATATTGATCGAAAAAATCACTGCCCACGCAAAAACAGTCTATCAAGGGCTTTCATATTCATCTGGGTCCAGGTCGGACGTCCGTGATTACATTGATCACTTCGCTCAGTAGTTTCCATATCACGCAGCAAGGCATTCATTTCATCCAGCGTCAGCCTGCGGTTGGCGCGTACACTGCCATGACAGGCCATTGTGGAAAGCAACGCCTGAATGCGTGCCTCTACCTGATGTGAACGCCCGAAACGCGCCAGTTCATCCAGCAGGCGACGCACCAGCGGCTCAGGGTCAGCATTGGCCAGTAACGCAGGCAATTGACGCACCAACAGGGTTTCAGGCCCGGCAATATCTATTTCTATCCCCAGTTGCGCAATCGCCTCGTGCTCGCTTTCTACCGTAGCGACTTCACCTCGGCTGGCTGCCAGTGAAACGGGCACCAGAAGTGGTTGAGTATCAATACCGTTTTGACCCCACTGGGTTTTCATTCGCTCATAGACAATCCGCTCATGGGCAGCATGCATATCCACCAGCACCAGCCCTTCCTGATTCTGGGCAAGGATATAGACGCCATGTAACTGACCCAGCGCATAGCCAAGAGGCGGTGCGGCGGTCGGGTCTTCAACAGGCATCAGATTGGCCAAGGGCTGTTCATTGACCTCTTGCCCTGAGTCAGGTGTTGGATGTTCCGACGCCTTGCCTTGAGGCGTCAACAAGGCAGCCTCATGGTCAGGATGCAGTGCCTGGTAGCCTTGCATGAAACGTCGCACACGCGCCGCGCCGGGGTGACGTTGGCCATGCGAAGACAGCGCCATACCCTGCTGCTCCCAACGGGCCTCCGGCGCTGCCTGGGTAATTCCGTCACCCTCTTGGGAGTCAGCCCCTGGCTGGCCGCCACCTGCTTCCATGCGTTGGTTGCCAACAGCATGCCTATCACTGTCCTGATGATCGACGCCTTGAGGCTCATCCGCTTCTTGAGGTTGCGTATGCGCCAGGCAGTGGTGAAGACTGGAATACAGGAAATCATGCACCATGCGGCCATCACGAAAACGCACTTCATGCTTTGTCGGGTGAACATTGACATCCACGACGTCTGGATCGAGATCCAGATACAGCACGAAAACCGGATGACGACCGTTGTAGAGCACATCCCGATACGCCTGACGCACGGCATGAGCCACCAGGCGATCGCGCACGACGCGGCCGTTCACAAAGAAGTATTGTTGATCCGCCTGGGAACGAGAATGAGTCGGTAGGCCCACCCAGCCGGACAGGCGCACTGAACCGGCCTGACGTTCGATATAGCGGGCATGTTCTATAAAATTACGCCCCAACAGAGAAGCAATCCGGCGCTCACGAGATGCAGAAGAATCTGTTGAGGGCAGCTGGTGCACCACTTTCTGGTTATGCCTAAGCACCCAGCCAATGTCATAGCGTGAAAGCGCTTGACGACGGAACGCCTCTTCCACGTGACCAAACTCGGTTTTTTCCGTACGCAGAAACTTGCGTCTTGCCGGCGTATTGAAGAAAAGGTCACGAACGCTGACGCTGGTACCCCGCGGATGAGGCGCCGGTGAAACCCGCGCTTCCATACTGCGCCCCTCTGCCACCACGCGCCAACCGTCCGTAGGGTCTTCAGATGCGTTCGACACCAACTCAAGGCGTGAAACAGAACTGATTGACGCCAATGCCTCACCACGAAAACCCAGAGAACTTACACCCTCCAGATCCTCGAGACTGCCAATCTTGCTGGTGGCGTGTCGCGCCAAGGCCAGTGGCAAATCCTGCTGGCCAATGCCAATACCGTCATCACGCACCTTGATCAGGCGAGCGCCCCCCTGCTCAATATCCACCTCAATACGATGGCTACCGGCATCAATGGCGTTCTCGATCAACTCCTTGGTGACTGACGCTGGGCGTTCGACCACTTCGCCAGCGGCAATCTGGTTGGCAAGACGCGTATCCAGTACCTGGATGCGAGCGAAAGACGTTGACGCTTCGGACGCCAAGTGAGTATCTGACACAGTCACCTCGTGTTTAAAGCCTTACCCGGCTGGCTTCCCAGCATATCGTCCACCTGATCAGACTTTTCGAAAAACGCTAGCAAAGGCGCAATGCACACAGCTGTATGATCAGGCTGGGCAGCTCAGGAGCGTGGTATTCGCAGTACCTGCCCAACGCGGATCACATCGCCATTGAGGTTATTGGCCTGTTTTAACCTGGAAAGCGGCACCCCGTGACGAGCCGCAATGGCAGAAAGCGTATCTCCCGTTTCGATACGGTATTCGTTGCCATCCGGGCGACGCTGATTATCCCGCTGCCAGGCCAGGAGGCTGGTGGGTGGGGGGTTACTTTCAAAGTGAGCGAGCAGGCCATTAAATACCGCTGTCGCAATATTCTCCTGATGCTGATCAGTTTTCAGGCGGCGTTCCTCCTCAGGGTTGGAAATAAACCCGGCCTCAATCAGCAGGGAAGGAATGTCTGGCGACTTGAGCACCATGAAACCGGCCTGCTCAACCCGCGACTTGTGGAGACGGTTGACTCTACCCAACTGGTCAAGTACTTGACCACCGATCGACAATGAATCGTTTAGAGTGGCTGTCATCGTCAGATCCAGCAGTACGCCGCGTAACACATGATCCTTGTCCCTTAACGACAGGCTACCATCGACGCCTCCGATCAGGTCAGCCCGGTTTTCACTGTCCGCCAACCATTGAGCCGTTTCAGAAGTAGCCCCGCGTTGAGAAAGCGCGTACACGGAGCTGCCATTAGGGCGAGGGCTGGTAAAGGCGTCTGCATGGATGGATACAAAAAAATCAGCTTTCTGGTCGCGTGCCAGCTGAGTACGTTGGCGCAAACCAATATAATAATCGCCGTCACGGATCATCACTGCCCGGAACCCGGGTGCCGCGTTAATTTGCGCCGCCAGGCGCTGGCTGATCTGCAGGACTATATCCTTTTCCCGGGTTCCCTTGGGCCCGATAGCACCCGGGTCTTCTCCACCGTGACCGGGATCGACGGCAATGATGATATCCCTGCGGGGATGTGGCTGCGCTTCACGATTGACCATTTCGTCGGAGGGTGTGGATGGCGTTCCGCTGACAGCCGCTTCAGCCCTGGCGCGCTGAGCTTCAATTTCCTGCTCACGAACCAGCGCCTCTATTGGGTCAATCGGATTTTCTACCGGCGCCTCTCCAGGATATTCAAGGTCCACCACAAAACGATGACCATACTGATCATTGGGTGGCAGCATGAAATGACGTGGCGATACTTCCCGATCAAGATCCAGAACGATGCGCAGGTCCTTGCCGTTACGGACACCACTACGAATACTCGAGATAGCACTGCCTTCAAGTGGGAGGGTACTGATATCCGTTTCCAGTTGACTGTCATCCAGATCAATCACCAGGCGGTTGGGCGACTCCAGTTCAAACAGAGTGGCGTTGCCTGCACCGGAAAGATCAAATACCAGGCGTGCATGATCAGGTGCCGCCCACAGGCGCAGGCTTTCAACATCAGCCGCCAGCACCTTGCCGGTGATGGATAACAGCAGCCACACCAGACAGACGCCGGCTGGTTGGCACCTCCCCCTCCTTTTGTACGACCACCGCTGATTCATAACGACTCACTACGTGGATTGACTGATCAATGGTTATGTCCGAACAATGCCGTAACATCGACCAACCCAGGCCTGAAAGACCTGCTGAATAAATTGATAAATTTTTAATAACCGTCTGTCGGCAACTTTTTTAACCATCGTTGACCGCGCTGTGTGAGACCTTCAAGGGTTGCCCGTCGCCCCGCGCCTTCCAGGGTCAGGTGAATATGGAGATCTGCCCGGGGCAGCCATCCGTCACCGCGGCTTGGCCACTCCACCAGACACAGGGCGTCATCGTCGAGCACATCACGCCCACCGATAAATTCCAGCTCTTCCGGGTCCCCCAGGCGATACAGATCCAGGTGGTAGATTCGCTGATCACCCAGTTCATACGGCTCGATCAAGGTATAGGTCGGGCTTTTGACCGCCCCCTGATAGCCATAGGCACGCAGAATACCGCGGGTAAGCGTTGTTTTGCCGGCACCGAGATCTCCTTCCAGATAGACCCGGCCATGCCCTTCAAATACTCCCCCCAATGTTTCACCAAAAGCGATTTGATGAAACTCATCAACCAAAGACAGTTGCATACGCCCAGAACCTCAAGGGTTGATCAATTGACGTGCATAGAATGCCAGATCACTGGCCAGCAAGCCACGCTCACCTTGCGCATCCGCCGCCCTGTCAGCCGCCAGGGCATGCACAAGCGTCGCCAGCCAGGCACTCTGTTCAATATTATAGCCCTGTGCCAACAGTGCCCCCAGAATGCCGCTCAGGGCGTCACCCATACCACCACTGGCCATTCCCGGATTACCGTATGGGCAGATCACCAGGCCACTGGGCCCAGCCACCAGCGTGCCAGCGCCCTTTAAAATGACACTACCACCGTAGCGCTCTTGCAACGCTCGAACAGCCGCCGGGCGATCTTCCTGTACGGCTGCCGTGGTAATATCCAGTAAACGCGCAGCTTCCCCGGGATGAGGTGTCAATATCCAGTCGTCACGCTGCTTTTCGGGCCAGTAATGCGCCAGAAGGTTCAGACCATCGGCATCGACCACCAGCGGGCAAGGCATTTCCAGTGCCGACTGAAGCATTGCCTGCCCCCAGGCCCCCTGCCCCAGACCGGGCCCCACCACCAGGGCATTGCTCTGATGGGTGAGCTCACCCAGATCTGCCACGCCGCGCACACTGTGCGCCATAACTTCAGGACAGCTTACCAGGCTGGCAGTCGTATGTTCGGGTGCTGTCGCAAGACTTACCTTGCCGGCCCCCAGGCGCGCCGCAGTCTGAGAGGCGATCAGGGCAGCCCCACCGAACCCCGGAGCCCCCCCGAGCACCAGAAGGTGCCCCATATCCCCTTTGTGGGCAATTCGCTGGCGCGGTGAGAAAGCTTCTTCCAGAAGGCACTCATCCAGCAGCCAGGCGTCGGGAGGAATATCGGGAAACGCCTGGGATTTAACCCCCAGCGGGCGAAAATCAATATCGCCTGTGTAGGCAGGGGCATCACCGGTATGGAGGCCGATCTTGTCACCAATAAACGTCACCGTGCAGTCCGAGTGGGTGGCACATCCGAGCACGGCGCCTGTATCAGCTTCTACACCAGAAGGAATGTCAATCGCCAACACCGGCTTGCGCGCCAGATTAATGGCCTCAATCACCTGACGAAAGTCACCCTCCACCGGACCACGCAGGCCGGTGCCAAGCAGTGCATCAACAATAACTTCACCGTGAAAAACGCTACCAGGCCGCCAGTGTTCACAGCCGACACCGGCTGCCGTCGCCAGTTCAGCGGCCTTGGCGGCATCACCGTCCAACGTCTCCAGCGCAGCGGTGGTAATACGCTGCACTTTCAGACCGGACTGAGCCGCCAGCGCAGCCAGCACGTGGCCATCACCCCCATTGTTGCCTTTCCCACACATCACACTGATGCTGCGTACCTGCGGCCAGCGGGCACGAAAACCATGCCAGGCACTCGAAGCCGCCCGTTGCATGAGTGCAAAGCCATCAATGCCACCGGCAATGGTACGACGATCCAGTTCGCGCACCTGGTCTGCGCGGTAAAGCGGTCTCAATCGAGCGGTATTCAAGAGACTCACGGGCGCTCCTTTAGCCAATATTCAACGTGCATGTTGTCACTCGGGTTAATCGGTTAGCATAGCAGGTACATTCTGACCGCCTGATGCTTGCGCTGTTCATACCATGAAGAATACACCCAGACCTGCAAACCTTGAAACAGCGGCTCAATCGCGCCCTGCATTATCCTCTGAGCAGCTTGCCCGCCTCGCCGCCGATATCAAACGCTGGGGGCAAGCACTGGGGTTTCAGCAGATCGGTATCAGCGATATCGACCTGGATACCCATGAACAGCATCTGAACGACTGGCTGGCCCAGGGCTATCATGGAGAAATGGGCTTCATGGCCAAGCACGGCACCCGGCGTACACGCCCTGACGAGCTGGAGCCCGGCACCCAACGAGTCATCTGCGCGCGAATGGATTACTTGCCCGCGGATGCCCAGAGCATTGAGCAGCTCAACGACGCCGAAAATGCCTACATTTCGCGTTACGCCCTGGGCCGCGACTATCATAAACTGATGCGTAAACGCCTGGCTCAACTGGCTCAAAAAATCGAAGCGGCGGTGGGGCCCATCGGCTACCGTGCCTTTGTTGACTCTGCCCCAGTGATGGAGCGGGCTCTGGCCCAGAAAGCCGGACTTGGCTGGTTTGGCAAAAACGCCATGCTGCTTAATCCTGGCGCCGGCTCACTGTTCTTTCTCGGCGAGTTGTATACCGATCTGCCGCTTCCCGTTGACCCGCCGTTCGAGAATGAACATTGTGGCAGCTGTAACGCCTGCCAGACTGCCTGCCCGACCGGCGCTATCGTGGCGGACAAGGTCGTCGATTCGCGCCTGTGCATCTCCTACCTGACCATTGAACTGCATGAGGCAATTCCTGAACACCTGCGTCGTTCCATTGGCAATCGCATCTACGGTTGCGATGACTGCCAGCTTTTCTGCCCATTCACACGCTTTGCACAGCCCACGCAGGAAACCGATTTCCAACCTCGCCACCAGCTCGAACGAGCCGAGCTACTCACCTTGTTTGCCTGGAGCGAAGCTGAATTTCTGGACAAGACAGCCGGTAGTGCGATTCGGCGCATAGGCTATCAGCGCTGGCTGCGCAATATTGCCGTGGCGCTGGGCAACGCTCCCTGGAGCGCGGCAATCGAAGCCGCGCTATGGGCACGCCGCAGTTACCCCAGTGCCCTGGTGCGCGAACACGTAGCCTGGGCGCTCAATGAACAGCACTGCAAACGACGTAATGTCATTGCCTCTGACTGACGCCGGCTTCACTCTTCCTCATCATTTCCCTCAGGCAGGCGCAGAAAGGTATTACGGTAGTGCGCCAATTCATCAATGGACTCCTTGATATCGTCCATAGCCAGGTGCACATTGCGCTTCTTGAAACCGGCAAGAGCGCCAGGGTTCCAGCGCTTGGCCAGCTCCTTGAGCGTCGAGACATCCAGATTGCGGTAATGAAAAAACGCCAGTAGCTCCGGCATCTCGCGTTCCAGGAAACGACGATCCTGATGGATACTGTTGCCGCACATGGGCGATGAACCTGGCGCCACGTATTGACGCAGGAAGGCCAGGGTTTCTTGCTCGGCCAAGCGAGTGTCAGTCTGACTGGCCTTGACTCTTGCCGTGAGGCCCGATTCCCCATGGGTCTTGGTACACCATTCATCCATCGCTGCCAGCAGCGCATCTGGCTGTTTGACAGCCAGCACCGGGCCTTCCGCGACAACCCTGAGGTCAGCATCAGTCACCAGGGTCGCCACCTCGATAATGCGCTCCTTCTCCGGATTCAGGCCGGTCATTTCCAGGTCAATCCAGACCAGCCGATCTTTACGCGGCGCGCTTTTTTCGCTCATGCTTTGCTCCATGGGTGAAGAATATTCAAAGGTTGTAAAAAGTGATTTTTATAAATAGTGCATCACTCGCCTGACGAAAATCCGTACAATAGCCACCATTGTACCTGTGAATGGTACCGACAATCAGGTGGTCATGAGTAAACGTAAATTAAGTCGCCAACAGCGCTGGCGCGTTGAAAAAATTCAGGCTGAACGCGAGAAGCGCTCTCACAGACAGCAGGCGAACGACGACCAGAAACTGGCAGCCGGCGAATACGGTGCAGAACAGCCTGGCCGTGTCATGGCCCATTTTGGCCGCACGCTGGAAGTACAGGATGCTGACTTCAAGGCAGTGCGCTGCCATTTGCGCGCCAATCTCGGTGGCCTGGTTACCGGTGATAATGTGATCTGGCGTGCAGGTCAGGACGGTTCAGGCGTCGTCGTTGCCCGCAGTGAGCGCCGCAGTGTGCTCAAGCGCCCCGATGCCCGTGGACAGCTCAAACCGGTTGCGGCCAATGTGGATCAGTTGCTGATTGTGTTTGCGGCGGAGCCTGCCCCCCATGCCAATCTGATCGACCGCTATCTTGTCGCTGCTGAAGCGACGGGCATCAAGCCGGTACTGGTGCTAAACAAGGTGGACCTGCTACCCGAAGAGGGTGGCGAACTGGGGTTACTGCTGGCCCGCTATCAACAGCTAGGTTACCCGGTCGTCAAATCCACCACCGCCACCGACGCCGGCCTCACCGCTCTGCGCCAGCAGCTGGCCGGATGCACTTCAGTATTTGTCGGCCAGAGCGGTGTAGGCAAGTCTTCACTGATCGATCAGCTGTTGCCGGATGAAACTTTGCGCATTGGCGCCCTGTCGGAAGATTCGCGCAAAGGCACCCATACGACCACCACGGCGCGCCTTTACCGCATGCCGTCGCAAGACCGTCTGCAGGGCGAGTTGATCGATTCCCCCGGGATTCGAGAGTTTGGGCTGACGCATCTGGATGAAAAAACTGTCACCGAGGGTTTTATCGAATTCCATGCGTTTCTGGGCCATTGCCGTTTTCGCGATTGTCGGCATATCAACGAGCCCGGCTGTGCTTTACTTGAGGCCGTTGAGGCAGGCAAGATTCATCCTCAGCGCTTTACCAGCTACCGCCGAATTCTCGCCAGTCTGGATACCGACCGTTAAAGGAGGCCATTATGAGCCAAGTGTCTCACCCCTCGACAGGGTCTGAAGCCAATGTGCTACCGCTGATTGTGGAGCCCGAGCAGCTGAATGCTCACCTTGATGACCCGCAGCTACTGATTGTTGATGTGCCGATCAATCCGGACAGCTATGGTGAGGGCCATGTCCCTGGCGCGGTTTTCCTGGATTTTCGCTTCCTGATGCGCGGCGAGGGGCCGGTACCCAATGACGTGCCGGACGTGAATGTTCTTTCAAGGCTGTTCAGCGCTCTGGGGCTGACCCGGGACACACATGTTGTCGCCTACGATGACGAAGGCGGTGGCTGGGCGGCACGCCTGCTGTGGACCCTGGAACTGATCGGTCATACCCGCTACTCCTACCTGAACGGTGGTATTCACGCCTGGCGAGGCGCAGGCATGCCGCAAAGCACCGAGCCCGCCGCGCCGACACCCAGTGAGTACCGCGCCGAGATACTCAAGCCGGATACCCTGATTAGCGCTGAGGATATCAAGGAAAAGCTGGGTGATACTGACTTTGCCATCTGGGATGCTCGCTCAGCCGGTGAATACAACGGCCAAGTGGGCAACAACCGCCACCTGGGACATATCCCTGGCGCCGTCAATATGGATTGGCTGACCGTCATGGATCGACAGCGCGATCTGCGTATTCGCGATTATGCCGAGCTGATCACTGAACTTGAGGCCATCGGCCTGACCCCGGAAATGGAAATTGCCACCCATTGCCAAAGCCACCACCGCAGTAGCTTCACCTGGTTGGTAGGCAAAGCGCTGGGCTTTAATATGCGCGGTTACGCAGGCTCCTGGAATGAATGGGGCAACCGTAATGACACCCCTATAGAGAAATGAAGACACCGTGACTTTTGCCCAGCGAGCCTTTGCGCTACTCCAATACCCACTGCCGCATCATGCCCTTTCACGTTTGATTGGCTATCTGGCAGAGTGTGATTCTCCTCGCCTGAAGAACGCCTTGATCAAGGCGTTCATCCAGCGTTTTAACGTCGACATGCGCGAAGCGTTGAGCGAGGATATCAGCACCTATACAAGCTTCAACGATTTCTTCACCCGCCCTTTGAAAGACGCTGCCCGTCCCATCGGCGCAGGCGTTGTCAGCCCGGCTGATGGCACTCTTTCACAGTTCGGGCAGATTCGTGCTGGCCAGTTAGTGCAGGCCAAAGGACATACTTTTTCTGCCCAGACCCTGCTCGGTGGCGATGCCGGCCTGGCTGAATCATTTCTGGGTGGCAGCTTTGCCACTGTGTACCTTTCACCGCGGGATTATCACCGCGTACATATGCCGATAACCGGCACCTTAAGAGAAATGATCTACGTTCCTGGCAGGCTTTTTTCAGTCAATCAGGCAACCGCTAATCATGTGCCCGGGCTGTTTGCCCGCAATGAACGGCTGGTGTGTGTGTTTGATACTGAACAGGGGCCAATGGCAGTCGTCCTGGTTGGTGCCATGATAGTCGCGGCCATTGAAACCGTGTGGGCCGGACAGATCACACCGCTTGCGGGCACACCCCAGCACACCCGTTTCGACCAGCCTATCACCGTCAAAAAAGGCGCTGAAATGGGACGTTTCAAGCTTGGCTCTACGGTAGTGATGTGCTTTGCCAGGCCGCTTGACTTCAATGACTGGACAGCCAACAGCACGATCCGGATGGGTCAGACACTTGCTGCGGCAAAGGTTAGCAGCGCGGAGTTGCAAAACTGATCACATCCTCCAGGCGTGGCTTGCCCAGCACCTGCTGAACCAGCCGATCCATGCCCAAGGCAACGCCGGCACCTTCAGGCAGGCCATGTGCCATTGCCTGAAGTAGTCGCTCGTCAATATCGACTTCCTCAAGCCCCAACGCCAGGCGCTGGGCATTATCCGCCTCAAAACGCTGCCGCTGCTCGTCGGCATCGGTCAACTCGTCATAGCCATTGGCAAGCTCGACGCCGTTCAGGTAAAGCTCAAAGCGTGAAGCCACCCAATCCCCATGGGCATCCTGATGGCGCTTGGCAAGCGCGGCCTGGCTGGCGGGATACTCTACGACAGCCGTTAATTGCTGATCGCCCAGGTGCGGTTCAATCCGGGCGCTCATCAGCATATCAAGGCATACCTCACGCGGCTCTTCCGCCATGGTAGCGGGGGGCATACCGGCGTGGTGTTCAGCCAGCTCACGCAGGGAAGAAAGACGCTCGGCAAAAGGGTCCAGTGCCAGATAGTGATAAAACAGTTCGCGATAGCGATAGCACCTGACCGGCAGCGCCTGGCCCGTCAATTGTCGGACCAGGGTCGTCGTTTCGTCTATCAACTGGTTCAGGGTAAAGCCAGGGCGATACCATTCCAGCATGCAGAACTCGATGTTATGACGACCGCCTACCTCGCCATTGCGAAAGCTTCGGGCCAGCTGGAATATCGGCCCACTTCCCGCCGCCAGAAGGCGCTTCATATGAAACTCGGGCGACGTCTGTAGCCACAGGCGGCGGCGTCCTTTATCTGTGTGTGCTCTCGTAGAGAGTGATGCCAGATACACATCGGTGCTGCCAGCCTGGCCAAGTACCGGTGTCTCTACCTCCAGCACGCCACGCTCGGCAAAAAACGCACGCACCTCGGACAGCAGTGCAGCGCGGGCGCGCAGGGTTTCCAGCTCGGCCGTTGGCCTCCATGCCGACGTCTCAGGCACGCGAGACGTAATCACCTGAGCGGGTGTCAATTTTCAGCACCTCACCCTGATTGATAAACAGCGGCACACGAACGACAGCGCCGGAAGAGAGTGTTGCCGGTTTGGAGCCGCCCTGGGCGGTATCACCTTTCAGGCCAGGATCGGTCTCTACCACCTCAAGCTCAATAAAGTTGGGCGCAGATACGGCAATCGCATTATCATTCCAAAGCGTCACTGTGTACGGCACCTGCTCCTTGAGCCACTTTTCCGTATCGCCCAGGGCTTTTTTCTCAACAGCATATTGCTCAAAGGAGCCATCCGTTTTCATGAAATGCCACATTTCGCCATCGTTGTAGAGATATTCCATCTCCAGTTCCATGACATCGGCGCCTTCAAGGGATTCACCTGACTTGAACGTACGCTCCCAGACCCTACCCGTCATCAGGTTACGCAGCTTGACACGATTGAACGCCTGGCCTTTGCCCGGTTTAACAAACTCGTTTTCGACGATGGCACATGGGTCGCCATCTAGCATTACCTTCAAACCGCCTTTAAATTCATTGGTAGAATAATTAGCCATACTGTCTCTCAATTTCAGTTTTTAAGCGTGTCTTGTGTCACGCAATATCCAGAGCCTGACATACTGGGTAAAACGCAACGCCTGAACAAGTGTGGCGCATGATAACCCGAAGGAGGGATTTTTTGCAGGACAACCTTATTTTTGGCGCGGATGCGTCATCGTATCGTGCCAGCGAGCCACTGCCTTCATGGCAACGTCAGCTGTCCCAGGCCATACGTGATCCTGCCGAGCTGTGCAGGCGCCTTGAACTGCCGGATACCTGGGAAGTCGGTGCCAGTGCCGGCCATGCATTGTTTGAAACCTGTGTGCCAGAGGCCTTTCTGCGCCGCATGAGCCCCAATCAGCCGGATGACCCCTTGCTGCGCCAGGTACTGCCATTGGGCGATGAAACACTGCAAACGCCAGGCTATATCAATGATCCGCTGGATGAGGCGCATCAGCGCCCGGCCAGGGGAGTCATTCACAAATATGCTGGCCGGGCGCTGTTGATTGCCAGCCCTAACTGCGCGGTCAACTGCCGTTACTGCTTTCGGCGCCATTTCCCCTATGCCGATAACTCGCCGTCGCGAGCTCAGTGGCAGGAAGCCTTTGACTACCTGCAGGCAGACGCCAGCATCCGCGAAGTAATTCTGTCCGGCGGCGACCCCCTGGCCGCCAACGATCGTCATCTGGCCTGGCTGGTCACACAGTTGGAACAGATTCCCCACCTCAAGCGGCTGCGGATTCATTCCCGTCTGCCGATCGTGATTCCGGATCGCGTGGATCAGTCGTTGCTTGACTGGCTAGAAGCCACCCGGCTGCAAACCGTCATGGTCTTGCATGTCAATCATGCCAATGAAATCGACCAGACGGTTCACCAAGCCTGTCAACGATTACAGGGTGCCGGCGTCACCCTGCTCAACCAGAGCGTATTGCTGCGTGGCGTCAACGACAGCACGCAGGCGCTGGCAGCGCTTTCCGAACGGCTTTTTGATGCCGGCGTGCTGCCTTACTACCTGCATGTACTCGACCCGGTGCAAGGTGCTGCACACTTTAATGTCCCCGACGCTGAAGCCCGGCAGCTGATCATCGCTCTGCGTGACGAACTGCCTGGCTTTCTGATGCCTCGACTGGTTCGCGAAATACCGGGTGAAGCCAGCAAGACGCCGCTGGTGTAGTTATACCGTCTCTTGTATAACGCAACGCCCAGGCCATCTACGCCTGGGCTTGTGACCAACACCCCCAGCTTACGCCAGGGTGTCAGCGGTGACGTTAGCCGCCGGCGCCTGAGTCGAGTGGTGCCGGTTGATGGCGCTCAGCACCCCTTTCATGGAAGCGCTGGTAATGCTTTCGTCCGTACCGACTCCGAAGACCGCTTTACCTTCAATTCGTACTTCCACATAGGCAATGGCTTCCGCATCAGAGCCCTGCCCCCTTGCGTGTTCGTGATAGTCAATAATCTCCACATCATGCCCGGCCCCAGCCAGCGCCTTGATAAATGCCGCCAATGGACCATTGCCCTCGGCCGAATACGTCTTGCGCTCGCCGCCTTCAGCAATCACTGCTTCAAGGTGCACTGCCGGGCTGTCCGGCTCGGAGGACATACGATGGTTGATCAGGCAGAAAGGCGATTGCTGCTCCAGATACTCATCGGCAAACGCCTGGTAAATCATCTGCGAAGTGATTTCCTTGGCAGTACGATCAGCCACTTCCTGTACCACCTGGCTGAACTCGATCGACAAGCGGCGCGGCAGCTCAATACCGTGCTCCTGCTCGAGCAGGTAGGAAATACCGCCCTTACCGGACTGGCTATTGACGCGAATGACTGCTTCATAGCTGCGCCCGACGTCCAGCGGGTCGATAGGCAGATAAGGCACATCCCAGGGTGCTTCGGGGTTATCCCGGCGGTCCGCCATGCCTTTCTTGATGGCATCCTGATGCGAGCCGGAGAAAGCGGTGAACACCAGATCGCCCACATAGGGGTGGCGTGGATGCACCGGCAACTGGTTGCAGTATTCAACCTCACGCATCACCGGCGTGATGTTGGAGAAATCCAGTTCAGGATGAACGCCCTGGGTATACATGTTCATTGCTAACGTCACGATATCCACGTTACCGGTACGTTCACCGTTACCGAACAGGGTGCCCTCTACCCTGTCGGCACCTGCCATCAGGGTCAATTCAGCGGCGGCGACACCGGTGCCGCGGTCGTTATGAGGATGTACGCTGACGATCAGAGTGTCGCGGTTTTTCACATTACGGCAAAACCACTCAATCTGGTCGGCATAGTTATTGGGGGTGGCAACCTCGACAGTGGCCGGCAGATTGACAATCATGCGGTGATCAACGCTCGGCGCGTAGGTATCCATCACCGCCTCGACGATTTCAACGGCAAAATCCATCTCGGTCGTGGTGAACAGTTCCGGCGAGTACTGAAATGTCCAATGAGTTTCCGGAGCGGCGTTCATCTGCTCGCGAATCTGACGTGTCGCATCTACCGCAATCTGGATACATTCTTCCTTGTTGACGTTGAACACCACCCGGCGGAACATCGGGTCAGTGGCGTTATAAACGTGAACAATGGCGTTCTTCGCGCCTTTTAGAGCCTCAAAGGTGCGTTCAATCAGGTGTGGACGCGCCTGAGTCAACACCTGAATGGACACATCCTCCGGGATTTTGTCCTGTTCGATCAATGCACGTACAAAATCAAAGTCTGTCTGTGATGCGGATGGAAAACCTACCTCTATCTGCTTGAAACCGACATTGACCAACAGATCGAACAGACGTTGCTTGCGCTCCTGGTCCATGGGGTCGATCAGAGACTGATTACCATCACGCAGGTCAACACTCGCCCAGATGGGGGCCTTTTCAATACGCTGATTGGGCCACTGACGGTCGGGGATATCGACGGCGACAAAGGGGCTATATTTTTTAGCGGGATCAGACAACATCATGGCAGTTCTCCTGGTTCGTGGCGGTTTGTAGGTAACCTGTTCAAGAATGATACGCAAATTTAAGGCGCGTGAGTCATACAAAGGTCCAGAGGATGGCTTTTGACCAACGCCAACAAAGAAAAACGCCCCAAGGCGTGCAAGAGCCATGGGGCGTTCAGAATACGTCCAGCAATATGAGACACTCGGCAGAACCGACGGCGGGCACAGCATTGACTATCTGCGCTTTTATCTGGCTGTGAAAAACACCAATACCTTATGTAAACCGCCATAACCACCTCGTTATTGAACCCAACGACAATGCCAACCAGCACTGCCCGCCTCTAACCATTCAGAGACGGGCGCTTAGTAGTCGTAGATCCAATGTGA
>NZ_VMQS01000098.1 GCF_007625055.1 Halomonas sp. | reverse complement strand
ATCGCAGGCGTCCAGCCGGATGCCGCGCCAATCCACATCGTGAATTACTCGCGATGCCTTGCCCAGCCATTCAGGCTGGTCAGCAGGCGCGTTGACCAGCACCCGTTGGGCTCTTGGGCCTTCACGGTTGCCCTTGTCTTCGTCAAACCCTTCCTTGGCCTGTTCCAGGCTGGTCAGCCCGCTCAGTGAGCGCCCGACCGGCGGCTGCCCCTGGCTGAGCAGGGTGGTGTTGATCTGCTTGATCAGCTCGCGGTCAAAATGTAGCTCTCGTCCATTCAGGCGCAGGCCGGGGTCGATCTGGTTTTCATGACACCAGGCCACCACATCATCCACCCACTGGCGGCGCGACTTGACAACTTCTGGATGACGGCGCAGCAGATGATCCACTTCATTCAGGCTCTTGCGCGCCCGACCGGACAGTTTCATACCCTTTCCTTATGCAATTCCTGCAAAGCGCAGCGCCACATCATGAATCAGGCGCACATCGTTAAAGGGGCTGGCTTTGCTCTCTTTCGGCTGCCAATCAAACGCCTGCTGCTCGTGCTGCCCCAGCCCCTGGTATTCAGCCATCACCTGATACAGCCAGATTTCCTCGGGCCAGGTGAGTTCGCTTGCCTGCAGGTAGGCCAAAGCACTCAGCGGTTCGTCCGCCGCGCTGTCGACTACGTGGAGGTAAAAGGCTTCCACATCCGCTTTCAGGGCCTGCTGGCGGGCCGCTACCATGGCGCTTTCCGGCAGCACCGTTGGGCCAGCGGCCGCCTTGACCTCGGGTTTGCGTGTCACGCTGGGCAGGTTTTTCAACAGACTGCCCAGCAGGGCCATATCGTGATGCTGATCCAGCGCGGCAGACCCAGCCGCTGACAGCGCTGCCGCACGGTTGCAAAGCTCTGGCACCTCGCTGCGGCGGGCGTAGTTGCCTGGGGTAAAGCCAGGATGTTCGCGCAGAAAGGCGGCCATCCCGGCCACCAGCCGGCTGCGGGACTGCATGCGCCGAAAGCGCGCCATCAGCTCGGTCAGGCGGCTTTGTACTTCGCGCAGGCTGGTGAAGTGCTGGCTGAGCTGCTGCTGAAGCTGGCTGATCAGCAGCTTGCGCAGGGTGCCATCACTGCCTACCAGATCAATTAACTCATCAAACTCGACCAGCGCCAGGCCGTCCAGCAGGCGCACCACCTGCTTCTGGGCGCGTTCGTTTTCACGCACCTTGTCGTTCAGGCGGCTGACAAAGCCAAAGTCACTGTTAAGCCGCTGCCACAGGCTGTCGATGGCATCGGCAAAACGGCCGTTGAGGTCATCCACCGTCTGGCGCAGGCGCAACAGTTGCTGTTCCTGCTGCCAGTAATCACCCGCTTGGCTGGCTTCCCGGTAACTGGCCACCTGGGTGCGAATCTGCTCCAGAGTATCGGCCACATCGGCGTTCACCTGACGACGCGATTCATCGGCCACCATATCGGCAATCAGTTCGCGAACCTTGGGGGTCAGCTTGACGCCGCTGTGCTCATCCGGCCGCCAAAGCAGACGTGCGGCCAGGAGCTTATTCAAGGCATGACTGCTCAGCCCTTCCAGCGGCACTTCATCCTGGGTGTAGCCTTGCATCAGAACGTCGGCATGGCGCCCAATCAGCGCCAGCCGTTCAACGCCGGTGGTCAGCAAACGGCTTTCCAGCGGCGTATTCTGGGCATCGTTGAGCTGGCTCACAGCAGCGTCTCCTGGCTGGCCTCGCCCTGTGTATCAATCGGCAGCTGCTCTTCATCGCGAATAAAGCGCACCCAGTCAATCAGGTAGTCGATCTTGCCGGTGACAAGGTAAACCTGGCGGTCGCTGTGGGGCTGCAACAAGTAGCCGTGTTCTTTCAGGCGCTTGAACACCTGCTTGACCTGGGCATCAAGCTGCTCGCTCTGGGAGCCAAAAAAGCTGTCGGTGGCCAGCCGCTCGATGCGCTCACGCAGGCTGGGGTTGTCTTCGCTTCTGGCCTGCAGCTCGCCGGGTTTGAGCACATCTCCTGGCGCCAGCACCGCATCACGCCCCAGCGCTTCCTGCACCAGCTGCAGCCATTCCAACAATGGCAACAGATGATGAACTGTCTCGTTAAGCTGGCGGGAAAGCTGCTCGCGGGCGGCGTCATCCACCTGCCGCCAGGCCAGAAAATACACGCTGCCTTCGCTATTGCTGGCCAGCCGCCGGTTGAGCGGGCGCAGGTAAGCGTCCAGCGCTTCGCGCAGGCTGTCATCTTGCAGCTGGCGAAAGGCGCTTTCATCGCTGACTGCGCACACAAACTCACCGGCCAGCAGGCGTTCAAGCAGCGGCCCGTGACGAAGCACAGTGGGCGAATTTATCTCACTCATGAGGCTACCTCCTCACTCCGTGCCTTGATGCGCGCGGCCAGTGGGCTCAGGCGAGGCTCAATGCGTTTCAGGCGGCGGACCTCTTTATCATCGGCGTCGCGTTCAATCAGGTAGCGGTGGTGGAACAGCATCAGCACGTCCGACTCCGGGTTGGGGAAGGCACCGACAATATGAATGCGGTTGCTGTCGCAGGCCTCAAACAGTTTCTCGACGTTGTGGTAGGCCAGGGTGCCAATTTCATCAATCGGCCAGTGGATGGCAATCTCGGCCTTGCCGCGCAGCAGCCGAGTGAAGGCCAGCAGAAACTTGCACAGAATCAGGTAGGCCATGCCGTGGCTGGAGGATTCCAGCAGCTGGCGATCATTACGGATAACCAGATCCGCGCCGCCTTCGTTGAGGTGCAGTTCCAGGCGCAGCAGGCTTTCAAAGCTGTATTGCTGATCATGGCGCAGCAGATCGACCACATCCGCCAGGGCATCCAGATAGTCATCGCTGGGCAGGGTATAGCCCGCCTGCATCCAGTGCTGATAGCGCTGAGCGAAGTCCTTGAGTGGCTCCCAGAAGCCCAGCTCGTCGATGGTTGACTGGATCTGCACCTCGGCCTTGGTGATGCCTTCCAGGCGCAGATCGTCCGCCACCTCATCAGACAGCCGGCGGCTCTGGGCGCTGATGCGGCGGTTAAGGTCACGGAAGACGGTAAAGAACTTGACCAGATCATCGCCGATGTTGCGCCCCTGCTGCACCAGCTGCTGTTGCTGGTCTTCCAGCAGCTTGAGCATAGCCGCGAGCAGCGGCAGTAGCCCACGCGGGTCTTCCTTATCGGGTAGCTTGTCGCGTTCGCCTTCCAGCATCTCGACAAACCCGCTGCTGGCGCCCTTGATCAGCTGGCTTTCCACTTCCTGACAGCCCTTGCGCAGGGTATCGCGGGCCTCTGCCCGCTGTTTGAGGGCCTGGCGGGCGCGCGCCAGGCGTTCACTGACGTCTCCCGGTGCGTCCTGTTGGGGCGTGGCATCCGCGCTCAAGGCCAGCTCATCCAACTGTTTTAGCAGCGGCTTAAGCTCTTCCAGCAGCGCCTGGGCCTGTTGATAGGTTTCCTGCAATCTGTTGAGCGCCTGACGATGGCTCGCCTGGGTGGCCTTGAATGCCTGTTGTTGGGTGTGCTGCTCACGGGTGAGTTCATCACAGCTGCGGGTCAGTTCACTCAGCTGCTCAATCAGTTCCGGTTTTTGCTGCCCCCACTCCACGCGCATAAAGCGCTGATAGTTTTCCAACTCTTCCTGACGAGCCGCCGTCTGGCGAATATGCGTTTCCAGCTGCTGCAGCCGCTGACGGGTATCACGCAGGGTGACCGGATCAACGCCGCTGTCGGCTAATTCTTTATCAAAGGCCTGTTCCAGCTCCTTGCACTGGCGCTGGTGTTCACTTTT
>NZ_VMQS01000006.1:48214-67341 GCF_007625055.1 Halomonas sp. | reverse complement strand
TAACGATTCTGTCCGCGATGCGCCCAGGCGGTCATGCGCTTTTCCAGCAGCGAGAAGAGTTCGTACATCACCATGGCCATGGCGCTGATGACGATCAGCCCGGCAAACACCAGCCCCATACGCATCTGCGAGCCGGCACTCATCATCAGGTAGCCAATGCCCTGGTTGGAGGCGACAGTTTCCGATACCACCGTGCCCACGAACGCCAGGGTGATGGCCACTTTTAATGAAGCAAAGAAATAAGGCAGCGAGCGCGGCAGGCCGATCTTTAACAGCACGTCCAGGCGCCGGGCGCCGAGTACGCGCAGCACGTCTTCCATCTCGGGTTCGAGGGTGGCAAGCCCGGTTGCCACGTTGACGACAATCGGGAAAAAACAGATCAGGAAGGCGGTGAGAATCGCCGGCACCGAACCAATCCCGAACCACACCACCAGGATGGGCACGAAGGCGACCTTGGGGATCGCATTGAACCCCACAAGCAGTGGGTAACAGGCGTTATACAGAAAGCGTGAAGACCCGATGATAAAGCCCAGCCCCAGGCCTACCACCACCCCTAGCGCAAACCCGACCAGGGTGGTCCAGAGGGTTTGCCAGGAATGCATGCCGATAGGGCCTGCGTAGGTGACCAGGGCAATGGCGGTATCCAGGGCGCTGGGAAAAATGAAGCTTGGGACATCGAATAGGCGTACCGTCAGTTCCCAGATCAGCGTCAATACCCCTACCGCGATCCAAGGCGCCAGCCGCTCGACCGTTTGACGATTAACATTCATAGTGAAGCTCTTTTAATAGTGACGCTCTGTCCTGATGGCAATCAGCGACTGCGGATTTCACCAATCTGTGCGCGCAGTTCATGCACCAGGTCGATAAACGGCTTGTCGTAGGTGATTTCCAGCGGGCGGGGGCGTGGCAGATCAATCTGGCGCCGCTCGACGATGCGCCCGGGTCGGCTGCTCATCACGTAGACAGTGTCGGCAAGAAAGGCGGCTTCGCGCAGATCGTGGGTGACCAGCACCACGGTAAAGCGCTGCGCCTCCCAGAGGTCGCGCAACACGCACCAGAGTTCCTCGCGGGTAAACGCATCCAGGGCGCCAAACGGCTCGTCCAGCATCAAGAGCCGGGGCTGATGGATCAGCGCACGACAGATCGAAGCGCGCTGCTGCATACCGCCGGATAGCTGCCACGGATACTGGTCTTCGTAGTCGGCCAACCCCACTGTTTTGAGCAGATCCCGCGCCCAGCCCACAAACTCCTCGCGGCGTTTGCGAAACTGATGCCGGTAGGGCTTGACGATTTCCAGGGGCAACAGGACGTTATCCAGGGTTGTGCGCCATGGCAGCAGATTGGCGTTCTGAAAGGCCATTCCGGAGATTTTCAGCGGCTCGGTGACCGCTACCCCATCCACCTTGATCGCCCCTGCCGTGGGCGCATGAAGACCCGTGCAGAGTTTCATGAACGTCGACTTGCCGCAGCCCGATGGCCCGACGAAGGCGACAAACTCGCCTTCGTGGATATTCAGGTCAATGTCTTCAATGGCATTACCCGAGTCGTCGTAGGCCAGGCTGACATGGTCAAAAGCAACAAACGCCGACATTATTCGCTCCCTGCCGGCAGCAGCATGCGGTCATCCTGCGCCGGTAGGTAGGTGCTGTCGAAAACGTCCTCGGCGTCAGGCAGTGTCGGCAGGGAGTAGGCATCCCCCACCAGCTGGATGGCCTCGGCCAGGCGCTGTGTATCGATATCGCCTACGCCGTTTTCACGGGCATCCGGCGTGTCCACCACGCTATCCAGGGCAAGTTTCAGTCGGCGGGTTTCCATTTCCAGATCGATCAGCTCATCGCGCTTGCGCACGTAGTCAATCGCCGCGTCGGGGTCGTCCAGGGTTTCGCCCAGGGCGCGATTGAACGCACGTAAGAATCCGCGCACCGCTTCAGGATTTTCTTCGGCAAAGGATTCACTGGCAATAATGGCGTTGCCATAAAGGGGGACGCCGTACTCGGGGAACGGCATGATGGTCAGGTCATCCTGGCTCATGCCACGCTCTTCAAGGTTCAGAAGGCTGGTGAAGTAGAAGCCGGTGATGGCATCCACATCGCCGCGGGTCAGCAGGGTTTCACGCAGTGTCGGATCAACGTTCTGCCACTCTACCGCCTCGGGGTCCAGATCGTTGGCAGCAGCAAAAATGCCCCAGGCGCGATAGCCGGTATCAAAGGTGGGGGCAGCAATGGTTTTACCGGCCAGATCCGCGGGGGTTTCAATGCCACTGTCCTTGCGGGCGAAGACCGCTGCAGGCGTGCCATCGTAGACGCTATACACGCCGGTGATGCCAGGGCCATCAGGGTTTTCAGCCAGGAATTCCACCAGGGCGTTCAGGTCACCAAAGCCCATTTCATAGGCGCCGGAGGCCACGCGGTTGATGGCGCCTGCCGAGCCGCTTCCGGAATCGATCTGGACATCCAGGCCTTCTTCGGCAAAGTAGCCACGATCCACTGCCATCAGAAACGGCGCGGAGGGACCTTCGAAACGCCAGTCCAGCTGAAAGCGAATATCGGTTTCCTGGGCCTGGCCCGCCGTGGACCAGAGAGCCAAGGCCAGTGCCGTGCCACCAAGACCGCGGTGCGTCATCGTTGTCATCTTCATAACTTGCTCACTTTGTATACAATAATCACGCTATGAAATATTGCAAAAAAGCGGCCAGTTCTGAAAAATTAATTACTTATCAATGACTTGTTTTTTTAAAGCTAAGTGGCACCGTTGTCATCAAGGCCATGTGCACTACAAGCACGCATGCCGGATTGAACGTTGCACCAAAACGGAAATGCGACACTAGGGCCTGTTGACCAATCAACGCCGGTTACTCCTCCCAGGCTTCAATAATCTCTCGCTCTTCGTCGGTCATGTTAGTGATATTGCCCAGCGGCATATAATGATTGCCAACCACTTGCTGGATTGTCTCCCGCTGACCAAGGGTCTCTTCCCAGCTCTCGAACACATATCCCGCCGGGGGCGCATTGAAGCCGGCATGCTCGGGGTCACGGGCGTGACACTGCACGCAGTGCTGCTCGATAATGGTGCTTACCTGCTCGCGCCCGGGTGCAGCGGTTTCCGACGATGAGCCCGCGACACTGGGGGCACCGATCCAGAACGCCAGGATGACAAGCCCCCCGCCGGCCACCAGATAAAGCGGCTTGTTGTGGCCCGCATGCATCAGCACGAAGAACTGGCGAATCACGGCGCCCGCAAAAATCAGCAATGCCATGAGCACCCAGGCAAGCTCGTGGGAATACAGAAACGAGTAGTGATTGCTGATCATCAACAGCACCACCGGCAGGGTAAAATAGGTGTTATGCACCGAGCGCTGCTTGCCACGTTTGCCATCCAGCGGATTGGGCGCCTCGCCGGCCTGCATGGCCTTGACCATGCGCCGCTGGCCGGGAATGATCCAGAAGAAGACATTGGCCGACATGGCCGTGGCCATGACCGCCCCGGTCAACAGAAACGCCGCCCGCCCGGTAAACATCTGGGTGCTGAGGTAGGCCACTACCACCACCATGACCGCCACGGCCAGACTCAGCAGGCCATCGCGCTCCATGTTGGGGCTGATGCGCTTGCAAAGCTCGTTGTAGACCACCCAGCCAGCCAGCAGAAATGCCAGCGCCAGCACATTGGCCTGCCAGCCACTCAGATCAGCCGCCCATGCCCAGGGACTATTGGTGTTGACCAGGTAAAAATCGGGGCTGGCCATATACAGCACCACAAACAGGGCAAACCCGCTCAGCCAGGTGGTATAGGCTTTCCAGAATGACCAGTGCAGGCTGTTAGGCAGTTTGGCAGGGGCCGTGGTGTATTTCTGGTTGTGGTAGAAGCCACCGCCATGGACAGCCCACATTTCACCGGACACGCCCTTTTCACGGTCCTCGTCCGCCTTGGGCGTTCGCAGGCTGTTATCCAGCATCACGAAGTAGATTGATTCACCAATCCAGGCAATGGCTGCGATGACATGCAGCCAGCGCAGCAGCAAGTTGACGACATCAACAATATAACTGTACATGGCACTCCCCTTCTTTACGCGTTAACTGCCGCGATAGGTGGTGTAGCCGTAAGGCGAGAGCAGAAGCGGCACATGGTAATGCTGGCTGGCATCGGCAACGCCGAAGCGTAGTGGAATCACATTCAGAAAGCGCGGCTCAGAAGCGTCCTTGTGTTGGCGACCCAGGTAATCACCGGCGTGAAAGACCAGCTCATACTCCCCTGCTGTGAACGCGGCGCCCTCAAGCAAGGGGGCATCGCAGCGGCCATCGTCGTTGGTGGTCACACTGCCGAGATGTTCTCGCTGGGTGGCTGACAGGCGATACACATCAATCATGATGCCTTGACCCGGGCAGCCCCGAGCGGTATCCAATACGTGGGTGGTTAAACGTCCCATCCTGACTCCTTGGTCCTGAATCTGGTGTTAGTGCAGCGCAATAGGGGAAGTGACGCTCCATAACGCTGCGCAATCATGTGTGGCTTCATTCAAATTATCATTCACTGGTTTATTGTATACAATATTGACATCAAAATTGACACATTACAGGAAACAGCATGCCGCTCTCACCTCCTCACGCGATACTTGAGCCACGCCCCAGCACGCTTGATCGGGACACCTTCGTGGCCCGTTACGGCGATATCTTCGAGCACTCCCCCTGGGTGGCCGAGGCCGCCTGGCAACAGGGTCTTACGACTCAACATGACCATCCGGATGGCCTTGCCAGCTTGATGGGGCAAATGCTTCAACAGGCCAGCAGCGACGAACAGATCCGGGTGATCCGCGCCCATCCAGACCTGGCCGGCAAAGCGGCTCTGGCCGGCGAACTTACCGGCGACTCGACCCAGGAGCAGGCCGGCGCCGGGCTGGATCAGTGCTCACCCGAAGAGCTCGCGCGCTTTGAACACCTGAACACCACCTATAAACACAAATTTGATTTTCCTTTTGTGATTGCCGTTCGGGGCCTGGATCGCTACGCCATTCTGGAGGCTTTTGCCGAGCGTCTCGATAACGACCTGGCCACCGAGCGGCGCACGGCCATCGAGCAGGTCATGCGTATCGCCAGGCTCCGCCTGCAGGCGCGGGCCAGCGGCTAGCGTTGATGCTGGCAGCGCCCATTGGCCCAGGTTTCCAGAATGGCGCGGTCGTCACCCAGCATCATCAGCGCAAACAGCCGCTCGGCAAGGGTCTGGCAGCGCGCCGTGCGCCGGGCAAGTAACGGTGTGGCGCAGGTATCCAACACGACGAAATCCGCTTCCATTCCCTCGGCCAATCGACCGATATGCCCATCCAGCGACAGTGCCCGGGCGTTGCCCAGCGTCAGGGCATAGAAGCCCTGCCAGGCAGTCAGCGCCTCACCGCGCAGCTGGCCGACCTGGTAGGCCGCCTTGAGGGTGGCCAGCCCGGAAAGATCGGTGCCCGCGCCAATATCACTGGCCACGCTGACCGCCAGCCCGGCATCACGGGCGGACCGGCGATCAAACAGGCCGCTGCCCAGAAACATGTTGGAGCTCGGGCAGAAAGCGATATTGGCGCCCTGCCCGGCCAGGCGCGCGCGCATGCCGTCATCCAGGTGAATGCCGTGGGCAAAGGTGCTGCGCGGCCCGACCAGGCCGGACTGCTCGTAGACGTTGAGGTAGTCGCGGCTTTCCGGGAACAGCTCGGCTACCCAGGCGATCTCGCCGGTATTCTCGGCCAGATGGGTCTGCAGCCACAGGCTCGGATCACTGCGCAAGAGCCCACCGGCGGCGTCAAGCTGCGCCCGGGTCGAGGTGGGCGCAAAGCGCGGGGTGACGCTGTACCCTAGCCGCCCTTTGCCGTGCCAGTCGGCGATCAGCCGTTCGCTGTCATGAATGCCGCCGAAGGTATCATCGGTAAGCGCCTCGGGGGCATGACGATCCATCAGTACCTTGCCCGCCAGCATGCGCAGCTCGCGACGCTGACTGGCCGCAAAGAATGCCTGCATTGACTGCGGATGACTGGAACCAAACACCTGGGCCGTGGTGGTGCCGACGCGCAACAGTTCCTCCAGAAAGGCGTCGGCGATGGTCTCGGCGTGTTCGCGCTCGGCAAAGCGGCACTCTTCCGGGAAGGTATAGTCATTGAGCCAGTCAAGCAGCTGGCGCCCATAGGAGGCCATGATCTCCAGCTGTACATAGTGCACGTGGCTATCGATAAACCCGGGCATGATCAGCTTGCCGCTGTGGTCCACCATCTCGATGCCCTCGGGCAGCTGAGGCGCCAGCTGTGCGTAATCGTCCACTGCACGTATGCGGCCGTTTTCCAGCCACAGGGCGCCATCGGGCAGGTGTCGGACAGTGCCCGGCAAGGGGGTGTCGCCGTCACCCGGGTCGGCATCAAAGCTGAGCAGTTCGGCGCGCAGCACAAGGCCGTGGCGTTGGAAAGAGGTTAACGTATCTATCGCGGTCATGGTCTCAGCTGTCGTCAGTATGAACAGAAGGGGTGGAAAATAACGGCTTGAGTGCCTGAGGCGTCAGGCCGCGCTGCTCGCTGGGCGCAGGACCGGCTGCCAGCGGCAGCAGCTCGGCCAGGGTAAGCAGCGCAATGGCGTAGGGGGTTTTATCATTGACCTTGGTGGTCTCGCCGTCTGGCCCCTTGGCCATGCCCAGCGGACAGCGCACTGCCTCGAGCGCGGCCGCAGGGTGACCATCGCGTACAAGTCGGCTGCGAAAGCTTGCCCACTTGCTGTGGGAACCAATCAGGCCGATGGAGGCGCAGTCGCCGCGGGCCAGCAGCGCGCTGATCAGGGCGCGGTCTTCACCATGGTCGTGGGTCATTACCAGCGCATGGGCGGCGCTGGGCAGCGAGGCAACGGCGTTATGTGCCTCATTGACGGGGTAGCAGTCAAGGCGTGGCTGCCCTTGGGCCCAGCTCGGAAAGGCGGCCTCGCGGCTATCAAACCACATGATGCGCCAGCCCAGCGGCAGGGCCAGCTGGACGATTTCACGCCCGACATGGCCCGCGCCAAACAGCGCCAGCGTTGTCCCGCTGCCAGGAAACACCTCCAGCAGGACATTGACGAAGCCACCGCAGCACTGGCCACTGCGCCCGCCAAGCGAGAACGCCTCCAGCGACATGCCCGCCTCGCCTGCCTTGAGCTTGTGCCGGGCAGCGGCAATGGTCTGCCACTCAAAGGTGCCGCCGCCCAGGGTATCGAACACGGCCTCCGCGGTTATTACCATGCGCGCCCCTGGCTCCCGGGGAGTCGAGCCGGCACTGGTTACCTGGGTGGCCAGTACATGAGGCAGACCCTCACGCTGCAGGCGATGGAGGGCCGCATGCCAGGTCTCGGTGACGTTCACGCCGACACCTTGGCGCGACGCAGCGCGTCGGCGGCCAGCAGCACCCGTTCCGGGGTGGCCGGCGTATCCAGACGCGGTGACCGGCGGTAATCCGCAAGGCTTGACAGCGCATCGCGCAGCGCCGACCACACCGAGATAGCCAGCATGAAAGGTGGCTCACCTACTGCCTTGGAACGATAGATACTGGCCATTGAATTGGGGTGGCCTTCCATCAGGGCGACGTTAAACACCGGTGGCAGGTCGCCAAAGGTGGGGATCTTGTAGGTAGCGGGGCCCGTCGTCATCAGCTGGCCGTCAGCATTCCAGTCAAGCTCCTCGCTGGTCAGCCATCCCATCCCCTGAATAAAACCTCCCTCTACCTGGCCAATATCAATGGCCGGATTCAAGGAATCGCCCACATCGTGAAGGATATCGACGCGGGTGACCTGATATTCACCGCTCAGGGTATCCACACTGACCTCGGACACGGCCGCGCCAAAGGCGTAGTAGTAAAAGGGATTGCCCTGGCCAAGGCTGCGATCGTAGTGGATCAGGGGCGTGGCGTAGAAGCCCTTCTCCGACAGCGATACGCGACCAAAATAGGCGGCCTGGATCAACTCCCCCCAACCAATGCGCCGCTCGCCGCTGTCTGTTGCCACCACCAGCTGCCCTTCTTCCAGGCGCATGCTGTCGGTATCCACGCCCTGCTCGGCAAAAAAGTGTTCGGCGGCGAAGTCAAACAGGCGCGCCTTGAGCTTCACACAGGCATCGCGGGCAGCCTGGCCGTTGAGGTCGGCCCCGCTGGAGGCCGCGGTCGGCGAGGTGTTGGGCACCTTGTCGGTACGTGTGGCACTGATGCGCACTGTGTTGAGGTCCAGCCCCAGTTCGCGGGCCACCACCTGGATGATCTTGGTGTGCAGGCCCTGGCCCATTTCGGTGCCCCCGTGATTGATCAGCACACTGCCATCGGTATACACATGCAAGAGCGCGCCGGCCTGATTAAGATGCTTGGCGGTGAAGGAAATACCGAACTTCACCGGCGTCAACGCCAGGCCCTTCTTGATCACGCTGTTTTGCGCATTGAAGGCTGTGATTGCCTCACGGCGTGCCCAGTAGTCGCTACTTGTTTCCAGCTGCGCCATCAGCGTATGCAGCAACTCGGTCTGGTCGACCTGCTGGCCATAGTGGGTCACATTGCGAAGCGAAGACGGGTCGTCGTGGCGATACAGATTGCGCTTGCGCACCGTCAGCGGGTCTTCTCCCAGGTGGCGGGCAATATCATCGATTGCCGCTTCAATCGCCATCATGCCCTGGGGGCCGCCAAACCCGCGAAACGCCGTGTTCGAGGCGGTGTGGGTGCGCGCCCGATGGCCCGTCACCCGGGCAGCACCCAGCGAGTAGGCGTTATCGCTATGGAACATGGCGCGGTCGACAATGGCATCGGAAAGATCCGGCGAGTAGCCGCAATCGCCAATCAGGGTGATCTCACCGCCCTGGATCACGCCGTTACCATCCACGCCCAGCCGGTAGCGGTTATGGAAAGGGTGGCGCTTGCCGGTCGCGCGCATGTCCTCGCTGCGCGGCAGGCGCACCCGGGCGGCGCGTCCGGTACGACGGCTGATCAGTGCGGCGATACAGGCCCAGGGCGAGGCCTGGGTTTCCTTGCCGCCGAAGCCGCCACCCATACGGCGTACTTCCACGGTCACGGCGTGCAGCGGAATGCCCAGCACCTCGGCCACCAGTTTCTGGGTTTCACTGGGATGCTGGTTGGATGTGTGCACCACGACGCCATCATCCTCGGTGGGCGTGACCAGGCAGGCCTGACCTTCCAGGTAAAAGTGCTCCTGGCCGCCGACAAACTGCTCGCCCTCAATGACATGCGCGGCCTCCTTGAGGGCCTGCTGCCACTCGCCGCGCTCCTGCACATGCGTGGGGCGTACCCGTTCGCCGCGTTCAATGGCGGCGACCGGGTCAAGGCTCGGTGTGTCGGCGTCAACGCGTATCATGCCGGCATCAAACGCTGCCTTGACGGCCTCCCGCGCGCCACGATAGGTCTCGGCAGCCACGGCAAAGAGTACCTGGCCGGCGTAGCTGATTTCTGAATCAACCAGTACCGGGTCGCCGGGGAACACCGGGCCGATATCGGTATGTCCGGGCACATCCGCTGCACCGACAGCGTCAACCACCCCGGGTAACAGGCGGATACGTGGCAGGTCCAGGTGGCTCAGCCGGCCATGGGCAACCGTTGAGAGCCCCAGGGCGATGTGCAGCGTATCGGCTGGCGCCTTGAGGTCATCAATGTAGGCGGCGCGCCCGGTCACATGCTTGATAGCACTCTCGTGCATGCGGGCATGCTTGTCAGCAGGACGCTTGACGTCAGCGGGCGCCGCCAGGGGCAGACTAGTGAGCGTACGCATGAAGCATGGTCTCCTTGGCGGGTTCGGGAGCATTCACCACAAGGTGCAGGCGTTCCAGCAGATTGGCAGCGGCCAGCTGGCGATACTCTGCGCTGCTGCGCACATCGCTGAGGGGCGTGAAGGCCTCAAGCAGTGCCGCACGTGCGGCGGCAAACGTCGTGTCAGTGGGTGGCTGTCCTTCCAGGGCAGCCTCGACGCTATACGCGCGCTTGGGGGTTGCCGCCATGCCGCCAAAGGCCAGGCGCACCTCACGCAGCACTCCCTGCTCCATACGCCAGTGAAAGGCGCCCAGCAGCGCCGAGATGTCGTCCTCGCGACGCTTGGATATTTTCCACACCTTGAGCGTATGGTCGGGTCGTGGCGCAGGCAAGAAGACCGCTCGAATTACTTCGCCCTCGCCCAGGGCGGTCTTTTTGTAATCAATAAAGAACTCATCCAGTGCCAGCTCCCGCTCGCCCTCCGGGCCTGCCAACCATAGCCGTGCCTCAAGCGCCAGCAATACCGGCGGGGTATCGCCAATGGGCGAGGCATTGGCGATATTGCCCCCCAGGGTGCCACGGTTGCGGATCTGCGCCGACCCCAGGCGATGAAGCAGATGGGCAAAGCCGGGAAAATGCTCATCCAGCAATGGCATCAGCTGCGTATAGGTCACAGCGGCGCCGATCCACCAGCCTGTCCGCCCATCGTCCAGAGTGACGGTGTCGCAACGCAACAGCTCATCCACCCGGGTCACGTCAATTACCCGCTCGTAACGCTTAAGGCTTTGGGTAACGTTCAGCCAGAGATCGGTGCCTCCCGCCACCAGCGGCGCCTCAGGATAACGCTTACGTGCGGCAAGCAGTGTTGCCAGGGTTGCCGGCTGCACAAAAGAGTCCTCGGTTGATGTACCATCGGCCTTAACCTTGGTATCTCCTGCAGGAAGTGCCGAGGCGTCGTGCCACCAGGCATTGCGCGGCGCCGGGTGATCGGCCATGCTCAGCGCCGCATCGCGGATCGGCCGGTAGCCGGTGCAGCGGCAAAGGTTACCGCCGAGCGCCGCTTCCAGGCGTTCAGGCGTCAAGGGTGCCGGCTCATCAGGCTGGGCCTCATGCAAGGTGAACAGCGACATGACGATGCCGGGTGTGCAGAAACCGCACTGGCTGGCATGGCAGGCGACCATTGCCGATTGGGCCGGATGCAGGTGATTACCGTCGGCAAGCCCTTCAACGGTGACCAGGCTGCGGCCCTGGAGTTGATGGGCGGGCATGATGCAGGAATTTGCACTATGATAGTGCATCTTTCCCGCTGCATTGACCTCACCGATGGCGACAGTACAGGCGCCGCAGTCACCGGACGCACAGCCTTCCTTGGTGCCTACCTGGCCCAGTGTCTCACGCAGCAGTTCGAGTACGCTGGTATCGGGCGAAGCCGCCACGCTGCGTGGCTGGCCATTTAGCTGGAAGTGGATCATGGCATTGACTCACATGTTGACCAATTGGTCAGGAATAATTCCAAGAATGGTTCAGTCCTGATAACAATGCAAGTCACGGGCCATCTTTTCAGGAGCTAAAATGACCTCACCCCCTTGCACCGCCAAGTCATCGGCCATATCAAAAGAGGCCACGCGGGCCCACAACGAGCAGTTGATCCTGGCCGCCGCCGAGCGCATCTTTGCCCGCCATGGCTATCGCGGCGCCAGCGTTCAGGCCATCGCGGAAGCCGCCGGGCTGCCGAAGTCCAATGTGCTTTATTACATGGGTAGCAAACAGGCGCTCTATGTACGCCTGCTGGCAAGGATGATGCAGCGCTGGAATGCGCTGCTGGACGATATTTCGGTGGAGGATGACCCGGCAGAAGTACTCACCGCCTTCATACGCCGCAAGATGCAGCTCTCGCTGCGTCATCCTGAGGGGTCCCGGCTATTTGCAGCCGAGATTCTCGGCGGCGCGCCCTTTCTTCAGGAGTATCTGAACGGCGAGCTGCGCGACTGGGTCGAGAGTCGTGCCCGGGTTTTCGAGCAATGGGCCGAACGCGGCCTGATGGACCCGGTGAACCCGGTCTGGCTGATATTTTTGATCTGGTCGTCCACCCAGCATTACGCTGACTTTGAAGCCCAGGTACTGGGGATTACCGGCAAGAAAGCGATCAGTGAGGAGGATATCGAGGACATCACCCGCTTTCTGTCCCGGATTGTTCTCAAGGGCTGTGGGGTGCGCAGGCCGCACCCTCAGCAGCAGGTATGAGGTGCCATCGGACGCCGCCTGAGACATATCGCATGTCACTGCGCCCGATGGCAGGCATATTGATTAACGGGCCAATACCGAGCGCGCTGGCACTGCGCTGCTTTCCACCGCATCGGCGAGCAGTTCCGCCGTGATGGCAGACAAGGTCCAGCCAAGATGCCCATGACCCGTATTGTAGAAAACAGTCGGCCGTTTTCCATTGCCAACGCGCGGCATCATATTGGGAAGCATGGGGCGCAGCCCTGCCCAGGGCACTACCTGGCGCGTGCTTACGTCAGGGAAACATTGCTCCACCCAACGGATAAGCGGGCGAATCCGGTCGTCGCGGATATCGCGGTTGATACCGTTGAACTCGGCCGTGCCAGCCACGCGAAAACGGTCGTTACCCAGACGGCTGGTGACCAGTTTGGTTTCATCATCGAGTAAGCTGACCGTTGGTGCGCTCTCTTGGGAGGCAGCATCATTAAGGCCCACGGTAATCGAATAGCCCTTGACGGGATAGATATTGACCCTGTCGCCCAATCTGGCCGCCAGGTAGCGGCTGCCAACGCCTGCGCAAATGACCATGCCGTCAAAGGTTTGGCGTACAGATTGGCCGTCAACTTCAGCGTCAATCCAGGCGCTGCTGTCATCAGCCCCCAGATCCTGAACACTATGGCCATAGTTAAATGTCGCACCGCGACGTTCGGCCGCCTTGGCAAGGCTGTGCGTAAATTTATGGATATCACCGGTGGCATCGCTTTCGGTATAAAAGCCACCGTAGTAGCTGCCGGCCAGTGTGGGCTCGATGGCACGCATTTCCTCTGGGGTCACTGAGCGGCGCTCGAGCCCACCTTTTGCCAGCAGTTTTGACACATTGGCAGCATGATCAAACCCTTTCTTATCACGGTAGATATGCAATATGCCTTCGTGCTTGACGTCAAAATCGATGGATTCATCGGCTGCCCATTGAAACAGGTGCTCGCGGGCCGCAATCGCCAGCCGAGCTGTTTCACTGGTGTTGTTTTCATACTGCGGAATGGCACGCATGAACTCAGCGAACCAGCTCAGCTTGTGCCAGCTCGGGCGCGGGTTGACCAGCAGCGGCGCGTCACTGCGCAGCATCCAGCGTAACCCTTTGAGCACCGTTGGCCAGTGGTTCCAGACCTCGGCGTTTGATGCCGAAAGCTGACCTCCATTGGCAAAGGAAGTCTCCATGGCCGCATAGTTGTTTTTTTCGAACACAGTGACATCAAAGCCGCGCTTGAGCAGGCTGTAGGCAGTGGTAATGCCCGTAATGCCACCGCCGATAACTGCGATATGACGGGGGGAAGCAGGTAACATGCTTTCTCTCCAAAGTTCAGGCGTCAGGAAAAACACACGGGTCAAGTGTGTGCCCCTTCCGTCCTAAACCTGAGAGATTCACAAGCCATGGGCCTGTTTGCTCCTTCGGTGGACTGAATGACGCAGGCATCAGTCGCTCTCCGGAAAGTATTCGCGCAAACGGTCCGGGGGCCTGAGAGTTTCCGGGGCGGTTGCTCCTTTGGCGCTGCCTTCCTGCCTGTTGGCATGGGTGAAAACAGTCTCTCCCGCAAGCGCATGAACTTTAACAGTGGTTATTGATACTGCAAAACGTCGAAAAAGTCCAATTATATACAGGTATATCCAGCGCGCTTGATGGCATTGAAGCTTCCAAAGCCACTTAATGACGCCGCTATCAGGGATCGATAGAGGCGTTGACGCAGCGTTTTCCTTTCCGCGGTAGGCCTGAACAAACCGATATACTTTAAAAGAATATATATATGCCTTTTTGCAAAAACCCAGGGTGATTGCTAGGCTAATAGTTACATATAGTTAACTATTTGGAGATAAAGCGATGCAGGAAGTTCGCAAAACGACCCTTCCGATCATCAAGATGGCAAAGGATAACGAAGAATTCCGTCAGGTGATCTGGACCGGCGACAATACCCAGCTGGTGCTGATGGCGATTCCTCCGGGTGGCGAAATCGGTGGAGAAGTTCACGAGGGTCACGATCAGTTACTCTACTTTGTAGAGGGTGAGGGAGAAGCCTCTATAGGTGACACCAAGGTCGATGTCCAGGCAGGATATGTCAGCATTGTTCCTTCCGGGGTTTATCACAATTTCCGAAATACTGGCCCCATCATGCTCAAGCTTTACACCACCTATTGCCCTCCAGAACATGCTCCAGGCACCGAGCATGAGACCAAGGATCAGGCAGATGCCTACGAATAAATAACCTTTATCCCCCCTGACGGACGGCCACACGGTCGTCCGTTTTATCGGGGTTTCCTTACTTCCGACTGCCGTTATTACCGCCACTTTTCCATAAATCGATGGCTACACGCCTACGGAGCTTATAGAGTCGTAACCGTCAACTGGCTCTTGTAAGGATAAGAAGCGGTGAAAAAACAACTCATAGTGAGCGTCGTCAGCTTATTGTTGAGCCATGGCGCGCTGGCTGATGAAAAGACATCCGAAGACAACACTGATAGCGACCTGCCTTCCTGGGCAGCGCAGCGTCTGGATCCTGCCAGAAAAAGCATTGGCAACTGGGTAGATAATACGTCGCGCAATATCGACAGTTTTTTTGGTACGGACGAAAGCCTCAGGGTTGAAAACGAATCCTACCTGCGCTTTGGCCAGGAAATAGACTGGATGGAAGGCGATAGCACCAGCGGCGACATCAGCCTGCGCTATCGTATTGATCTTCCTACATCGGAAGAACGGCTGCGCCTGGTCATCGAAAGCGATCCGGAAGAGTCTCAAGGCACGCTTCAGGAACAAGGCTCAGGGCGGCTGAACAATGATCAGCGTGACCGGCGCACCTCTACGCTGGGACTTAACTGGCTGGAAAGCCGTGATAAACGCGAGAACTGGAGTAATCGGGTGGGTGCGGGTATACGGTTGCGTATTCCGCTGGACCCTTACGTCCGCTTTACCAGCGAGCGGCTGTGGCAATTAGATGAAGGGCCCTGGCAACTTGAATCCAACAACCGTCTCTCCTGGTTCAATAACAGTGGCTATTCGGCCCGCACACGCTGGGATCTTGGCCGCCCTGTTGATGCCTCGAAGCATCTGCGCTTCATTACCAATATCCAGTGGCGTGAAGAGGAGGATACCCTCGAGTTCAGCGAAACGGCCGAGCTGAATCACCGTATCAATAGTCGCAGTGCCCTGCGTTACTCGGCCATTGCATTGGGTGAAAGTGCCTCGAACCCGCGCATCACCAATTATTATCTACAGACCCGCTATCGCCGCGACCTGCATAAAGGCGTGCTGTTTGCCGATGTTATCCCCGAACTGCACTTCCCTCGTGAATACAGCTATGATCCCAGGTGGGCGGTCACTCTGCGACTGGAAATGTACTTTCAGCGCGAAATCCAGAAAAACTATTTTTAGCGCCCCAACAAAAAGCCCCGCTGTGCTGTTGGTATCAGCGGGGGTTTTCTGAGCAAGAATGCCTTAAAGGCGCAAGCCACCGTCACATTCAATGACGCGCCCGGAGAAGTAGTCATTGGTCAGAATGAACTCGACGCTCTGGGCAATATTATCCGCCTCACCCAAACGCTTGAGTGGCACACCTGAAGCGATGTTTTCGAGTATTTCAGGACGCATAGCGGCTGTCATCTCGGTATTGATAAAGCCCGGAGCCACGCTGCCGGTACGAATACCATAGCGGGCCAGTTCTTTTGCCCAGGTCACCGTCAGGGCATTGAGTGCCGCCTTGGCCGCCGAATAGTTTGACTGCCCCATATTACCCGCACAGGAAATACTCGAGATGTTGATGATCACCCCTTCCTGATCAGCCTCGATCATCTGGGTGGCTGCTTCCCGACCGCAGATAAAGGCACCGGTCAGGTTGACATCAATCACGCTCTTCCAAGCATCCAGTGTCATGCGCTTTTGTACTTCACCGTCCTTGGCCTTGATCAACAAGGCGTCTTTGGTGATACCCGCATTATTTACCAGGCCACTCACTGCGCCCATCTGGTCACGAATATCCGCAAACGCCTGCGTAACAGAAGCCTCGTCGGTAACATTGACAACAAAGGGCCGCGCATCAATGCCACTGCTCGACAGTTTGCCAACCGCGCTGTCCAGATTATCGGCATCCAGATCCAGCAACGCCAGACGGGCGCCCGCCTTGCCCAGGCGCTGCGCCATGGCAAATCCCAGGCCACGGGCGCCGCCCGTCACTGCAATAATCTTATTGGTTAACTCCATGCTTGAATCACCTTTTGATCTAATGATGGTGCATCGCAGCATAAAACATATTAGAGAAAAATGCGAAACTATCCATGTTTCATTATCCAATAAACTTGAGTAACGGCATTTCCATCACCATATTAAGGCCATTGCTAATCTGGAGCGCCCTATGCCCCTCTTGCTGGTTGTTTCACTGTTCACTTTACTTGATTTCGTTGTGCTGTTTTCTGTCGGCAGCGAGATCGGGCTGTTATACACGCTGATATTGATTTTCGTCACCGGAGTAGGCGGGCTGCATCTGATACGCCGTGAAGGTGCCTATAATCTTGCGCGCGCGCGCGAAAAGCTCAACGCCGGTGAACTGCCATCCAGTGAATTACTGACTGGCGCAGCGCTGATTTTTGGCGGTGCCCTACTCATGGCACCGGGGTTTCTGTCCGATGCACTTGGGCTGGCCTGCCTGGTTCCCAATGCCCGGCGCTTGATGCTCAAGCTGCTTGCCTGGTTCGGTGTTACCCGCCTGAACGCGCAGAGTGCCGCTAACGACCCTGAGACCAACAGACACCACGGCAAAAAGTGGCGTTCGCAGAAGCCCCACGGTTCAGGTCAGGCGGGAGAGCAAGGGCGCAGGGCTGAGAGTAAAGAACCGCTGGAAGGAGATTTTATTTCCCGCGACGAATCGCGCCGCTGATAGTGCCCCGATAAACCCTCAGCCCATGAAAAATTTGCATTTTTTTTGTGTCGCCCCCTTGAAAGCAATTACCTAGCCCCCACTTTTGATGCAGCACACAGAATCGGTGGCAACGCATGTTGCCACCATTAACAAAGAAGGCATGTGCCTTCACATCCTGTCGGTGGAATACCTCAGGATGCTTGAACTGAAACCGCCCTGATGGGCATTGAATGATACTCAGGAGAGCGCAAGCATGAATATCCGTCCTCTGCACGATCGCGTCGTTGTACGCCGCGTTGAAGAAGAGCAAACCACAGCGGGAGGCATTGTGCTGCCGGGCAACGCCCAGGAAAAGCCGACGCGTGGAGAGGTGTTGGCCGCTGGTAAAGGTCGCATTCTGGATAACGGAGATGTTCGCCCCCTGGACGTTAAAGTGGGTGACACCGTGATTTTCAAGGATGGCTTTGGCGTCGAAAAACAGAAAATCGATGGCGAAGAAGTTCTCATCATGAGTGAGTCAGACATTCTGGCCGTCGTTGAAGGTTAATCAGCACACCGCTGACTCAACGGCATAGTCCGTTCACGTTTAACGATTTCCCTTAAACCGAACTAACAGTCAGGAAGTAACGAACATGGCAGCTAAGCAAGTTAAGTTTTCCGATGATGCTCGTAAGCGCATGGCGCGTGGTGTTGATGTTCTTGCCAATGCGGTAAAAGCAACCCTCGGCCCGAAAGGTCGTAACGTCGTTCTCGAAAAGTCTTTCGGTTCTCCGACCGTTACTAAAGACGGTGTTTCTGTCGCCAAGGAAATCGAACTGAAAGACAAGTTCGAGAACATGGGCGCCCAGATGGTCAAGGAAGTGGCTTCACAGACGTCTGATGTGGCGGGTGATGGTACCACCACCGCGACTGTCCTCGCCCAGGCCATCATTGCGGAAGGCCTGAAAGGCGTGACCGCTGGTATGAACCCGATGGATCTCAAGCGCGGCATTGATCAGGCCGTTAACGCTGCGGTCAAGGAAATTCATGCCATGTCTGTGCCTTGCACCGATCCGAAAGCCATTGCCCAGGTAGGTACCATTTCTGCCAACGGCGACAAGCGTATCGGTGAGATCATCGCTGAAGCGATGGAGAAAGTCGGCAAGGAAGGCGTCATCACTGTTGATGAAGGCCGTGGCTTCGAAGACGAGCTGGAAGTTGTCGAAGGTATGCAGTTCGATCGTGGCTACCTCTCGCCCTATTTTGTCACCAACCAGGACACCATGACGGTAGAGGTTGAAGACCCGTTCATCCTGCTGGTCGACAAGAAAATCTCCAACATCCGCGAACTGCTGCCGACGCTGGAAGCGGTTGCCAAAGCGGGCAAGCCGCTGGTGATCATCGCTGAAGACATCGAAGGCGAAGCGCTGGCCACGCTGGTTGTCAATAACATGCGTGGTATCGTCAAGGTCTCTGCCGCCAAGGCACCGGGCTTCGGCGACCGTCGCAAGTCCATGCTGCAGGATATCGCCATCCTGACCAACGGCACCGTCATCTCCGAGGAAGTTGGCCTGACCCTTGAGCAGGCAACCCTGGACCACCTGGGTACTGCCAAGCGCGTCACCATGTCCAAGGAAAACACCACCATCATCGATGGCGCTGGTGCTGAAGGCGATATCGAAGCCCGCGTTAACCAGATCCGTGCACAGATCGAGGATACCTCTTCCGATTACGACAAGGAAAAGCTGCAGGAACGCGTGGCCAAGCTGGCCGGTGGTGTTGCCGTTATCCGCGTCGGTGCTGCCACCGAAGTCGAAATGAAAGAGAAGAAGGCCCGCGTGGAAGACGCGCTGCACTCGACTCGTGCGGCCGTTGAAGAAGGCGTCGTACCGGGTGGTGGTACGGCTCTGGTCCGCGTCATGGCCAAGGTGGATGGTCTTACCGGCGACAACGAAGACCAGAACCATGGTATCAACATGGCGCTGCGTGCCCTGCAGTCACCGCTGCGTCAGATCGTGACCAATGCGGGCGAAGAAGCGGCTGTGATCATCAACCGCGTCAAGGACAGCGAAGGCAACTTCGGCTATAACGCCCAGACCGGCGAGTTTGGCGACCTGTTCGACATGGGTGTTCTTGACCCGGCCAAGGTAACCCGTTCTGCTCTGCAGTCCGCTGGTTCCGTTGCCGGTCTGATGATCACCACCGAGTGCATGATCGCCGATGACCCGGAAGAGAAAGAAGCCGCTCCGGACATGGGTGGCATGGGCGGAATGGGTGGCATGGGCGGCATGATGTAAGGCGAC
>NZ_VMQS01000006.1:1270-48114 GCF_007625055.1 Halomonas sp. | reverse complement strand
CTGCTCGTTTAAGCAAGACCCAATCAAGCTTTTACCGGCGCCTTTATGTGGCGTACCTGATTGATCAGGGGGTAGCCAGCGTACCGGCACTGATGGAAGTCACCGGCATGCCGCGGCGCACCGCTCAGGATACGATTGGCTCACTGGCCGAGCTGGATATTGAATGCGTTTTTCAGCACCATGCCGGTGAGCGGCATAACAGCGGCCATTATCAGATCGTCAGCTGGGGGCCGATTGATCCTCACTGGGTCAGCCAGCAGGCAGGCCGTTTGCGCACGGCGCTGGGCTACGATGCTGGCTGACACCTCAAGATACATAGGCAGCGTCAGTCAACGGCGACTTCATAACCGGTAAATTTGCGCAGGTTGATCACCCCGGTATCCAGGATCAGGTACTGGCCTTTGATACCTTGCAGCACGCCTTCGACCTGCGGCTGTTTATCAAAGTTGTGGGAAGTGATCTTGCCCGGGAAGGTATTGACCGGGTAGTCGAACTGCAGCGGGGTGGCGTCGAGCTTGCGAATGGCGGTGTCACCATGGATGTCTGCCAACTGCCGCAGGCCATCGCCCAGTTCGCTGAACAGACGATCGCGCTCGGCGCGAAGATCCAGCGGTGCGACTTCACCTTTGAGCATGGCCCGCCAATTGGTGCGGTCGCTGACCGCTTCCTTGAACAGCACCTCGACAAAACCGGACTGTTGGCGGGTATCCACTTCCACAATGGGCAGTGCCTGAATGGCCCCCTGATCCAGCCAGCGGGTCGGCATCTGGGTCTTGCGGGTAATGCCGACTTTCAGCCCGGAAGAATTGGCCAGATAGACAATGTGTGGCTGAAAGCAGTGCTGCTCGCCCCACGCTGGTTCTCGGCAGGTTCCCTGATAGTAGTGGCAGGTTTCCGGCTTCATGATGCAGGTATCGCATTGCGCCAGACGCTTGAAACAGGGGTAGCAGTACCCCTGGGCAAAGCTTTTCCTGGTTGCCCGGCCGCAATGGGTACAGGCAATGGCTCCGGTCCAGGTCAGGGAAAGCGGCTGACCCAGCCGCTCGTTGAGAGGCACAGTATGTGCTCCCAGACGCAGGTGGTAACGTGCAGGATCCTGAGCACCTGTGCCGGGCTCGATCGCCATCTTGCGCAGGCAACCCTGCAGAGGAGCATCAACCACGCGTTGCATCCTTACCCAGGCCGGCAAGCTCAGGTGACACGCCCTGCCCGCTGGACTCTGCGCCGCAGGTGCGTTGCTCAAGGTAACCTACCCTGTTCTCTTCAGGCACGTTGTTCTCAACTTCATAGCGCATCACGGCTTCCATGCAAAGCTCTGTCTGTTCAGCGCTCAGGTAGCGCCCATCTGGCCATTTACGCAGTTCAACCGCCTGCTTGAGGCTTTGATAAATGGCTGGCGTCATCTGGTTGATCATTTTTTCGAAAGTCATATCGCTCATTTTGCATGCTCCTGTCAGGACCGTAACTGCTGTGAGGAATAATACCAGCCTGATAGCAAACCGACGAGTAGCCCGCCTAAATGGGCTTCATTGGCGACATTGCCAAAACCAACGCTGCCTGCCATGTCAGTCATCGTGAAGACCATCCACCCCAGCATGAACACCACCAGCATCTGTGGCACAAAAAAACCGCTTCCGGGTACTCGCCGGGACATCAGCCACACATGCCCCAGCAAGGCATAGACGACTCCCGACATACCGCCAAACAGGACGGTGCCTGTCATGTATTGCGCGAGGTTAGCGCCGATGCCTGCCACCACCAGAAGCAGCAGCATCCTCCGGCTGCCCTGCAGCATTTCAATCTGCTTGCCGAAGTACCACACCCACATGAGGTTGAAGATCAGATGCATCCAGCCAAAATGCAGAAAGGCAGGAGACAGCAGCCGCCAGACCTGCCCACTGGTCACGCTGTCCATCAGGCTGCCGTAGATCAACTCGTTGCCGGACAGGCCAATGGGTACTATGGTCAGGGTGACAATCAGCAAGTCACCAAATACACCCAGCAAGGCAAACACCAAAAGGCTCAAGCCGATCATCAGTGCAGTGACCGGCACCCGCTTGAGTGCTGGTGCCCACTGGGAAAGCTGGCCTGGAAACGTCTGCCTGGCAGCAGGTTTGGGGATATTCAAGGGCTCCCCCTGTTCCCAGCGCCTGACCAGTGTTTCCAGTTCATGGCGCTGGGCCGGGTCAGCCAGCCAGAGCAGCAGGCCGTCCCCATCTTCGCTGATCTGATGCCCGATACGCTGCTGCCAGAGGGCCTGGCGAAGCGCGGCTGTGTCTGCATCGCGGGGAAGTCGCATCACTGGCTGCATGGTGTCTTCCTTTGTCTTTCAGGATCCGGATTCATTGACCCTGATTTTATCAGCGCGCTAAAAAACCCGGCGGGGAAACCGCCGGGCAAAAGCAAGGGATCATTCAAGGGAACACTTACTATGATTGCCTGACCGCTCTCAGGTTCCCTTGATATGATAAAAAAATTGGTGAATGTCATCTTGTATGCCTCAATCCTGATCGAGATCCCAGCCGGACACTTGCGGTAGCTCTTCTCTGGCCACCTTGATCCAGGTAAAGCTATCAGCATTCAAGCAGGTTTCTCCACTCCACCGATAAGCCACCAGGCGACCGTACTTGACGGCGCTGTAGTCAAGACAGGCAATATTGCTGGCGGGCAGCGCAGGAATGCCTTCACACCAGTAATGGCCGATAAACAATGGCGGCTGATCAGGCGCATAGTAGCTTAACCGTTGGCGTTCGTCGTCGGCCAGCGGGCGGGCCTCCAGGTCACCTGGCAGGTTATCGGGCTGAAATACCACATCCCCCCAGACGAGGGGCTGCTCGCACCAGAAGTGCGCCCGAAAACTTTTACGGGTAAAGCCGTCGCCCGAGTGAATTTCCACTCCCTTTGGCAAAGGAATATGGGTGCCGCGGGTGAGGCGGTCGACAATGTGGAAGGCCTGGGTGTTCGAGCGGGTGGATTCGATCAGAAAATCATCATCCATACAGGCATCAGGGAGACGCTGAGCCAATGCCTCAATCAGAGCATCATCCCAACAGGCATGCACAACGCGGAAATGCTCGAACTCAAGATACAAGGGAATCCGCTTGAACCAGGCCAGCGTGTCTTCCCACTCGTTGGTATGATCGCGATACTGGTCCAGAGTATCCTGAATGATCCGGTTATGGCGGGGCGAGTGCTCTCGCAACCAGCGCCTGCCACTGCCTTCAGGCGCGGGATGGCAATAGGCCAGGGCGTTATATTCATGATTGCCCATGACAATGTAGGCTTCTCCCGCATCCACCATTCGCCGCGCCGTCTGAACGGCCAGACGAATGCGCGGGCCACGGTCAATCAGATCGCCCAGAAAGATGACCTTACGCTGGGGGTGGCGATAGACGCCCTGCTCTTCGCGATAGCCCATCTTTTCAAGCAAGGCCACCAGGGTGGCGCCGCAGCCATGTACATCTCCGATCAGGTCATATCCCTGCATGCCTAGTCCCCCAGCCGGTGGCTCCAACCGAGCTTGCTGCGCAAGACCTCGTAAAAGTTATGCCCGATTGGATGAACCAGTTGAACCCGCTGAGGCTTGCGGGTAATAACCAGCACATCATCCGGTTTTGCCACTGCCCGGGTTTGACCATCACAGCTGATATGGGGATAGGTTTGATTGGTTTCTCCAATATGAATACGTATTTCACTGGCGGCATCGATAACGATCGGCCGGCTGGACAGGGTATGCGGGAACATTGGCACCAGGGTCACCACATCCAGCTTGGGATGCATGATAGGCCCACCGCCGGATAGTGCATAAGCCGTTGAGCCTGTAGGTGTAGCCACAATCAGGCCATCGCTGCGCTGGCTATAGACAAACTGGCCGTCAATAAAGAGTTCAAACTCGATCATGCGCACCGCCTTACCCGGGTGCACCACTACTTCATTCAACGCCTCGCCATTGCCGACCGCCACGCCGTCGCGGTAGAGCGCGGTATCCAACAGAAACCTTTCTTCCACCTCGAATTGGCCGGCCAACACTTCGCCTACGCGCTGTTCCAGCTCATCGGGAGAAATATCGGTCAGAAACCCCAGGCGTCCACGATTGACGCCCAGCATCAAGGTGCCGGTTTTACACAAGGTGCGGGCCGCTCCCAGCAGGCTCCCATCGCCGCCAATCACGATAACCAGGTCACACAGTTCTCCCAGTGCCCGTCGGCTTGCCTCTGGCTGGCCATGGTGGGGAATAACTGTGGCGGTTCGGTCTTCTACGACCACCGCATAGTCACGGGCCACAAGGAATCCCACCAGGCGTATCAATGAGTCGGCTACTTTTTCGCTTTCCAGACGGCCGATCAGGCCGATGGTGGAGAAAGGACGAGATTCCTGGTCATGCCGGGAAGAATCAGCTGATAAAGGCGTTTGTGTCATGGAACAGGCTCATTAACATAGCATTTCATTATGTCGAGCCTGACACCCGCACGCAAATCCAGTCCACTGTTTTGGGGCACTCATTTGCACGCATCAGGCGGCTTGCTGTGCCCGGCGTTCAAGCCACCAATGGTTAAGCCACAGGGAAAAGCCCATGATCAAGGCACCCAGCAACAGGCGACTGATATCGGCATCCCGGTTCCAGATCACCAGGTTCACCAATAAACCGGCCGGTACCAGGGCGTTATTCATGATGGCCAAGGTGCCCGCATCGACCTGAGTGGCGCCGCGGTTCCAGACAAAATAGCCCAGGCCTGAAGCCACCAGGCCCAGCCAGCCCAATACTGCCCATTGAGTGGCGGTACTAGGAAGTGCCGCCGCACTGCCAAGCAGCGCAAAGGCAGGCACTGCCACCGCCAGAGCGCCCAGGAAGAACCAGCCGAACACATTGTGCCAGGCCAGATTGTCAGGCAATTCGGCGGATAGGCGACGGTAGCCTACCTGTCCCAGTGCGAAGCACAGGTTTGCGCCCTGTACCACCAGAAAGCCCCACCAGAAACCAGCGTCAATGCCATCGTAACGAATCACCGCCGCTCCCAGTACCGCCAGCAAGGCGGTTAACAGATAGAAAGGCGTGAATCGGCCGAAAAGCAGATCATCCAGCATGGCGATATACAAGGGCGTGAAAATCGTGAACAGCAGCACTTCGGGCACAGAGAGCAGCAAGAACGACTGATAGAAAAAGATATACATGACGCCCAGCTGGATGGCGCCCAGGCCCATCAGTACCAGACGTTGTCGCATGGTCAGCAGTTTGGGCCGTAATAAAGGCAGAAAGACCAGTGTCGCCAGGCCTATCCTGAGCAGGACCGCAAAATAGCTGTCCACCTGCCCTGCCAGATAGACACCAATCAATGAGAAAGAAAAGGCCCACAGTGCTGTAACACCCAGGAGATACGTCATGGTAAACCTCAATTACATTAAAAGTTTACAAATTATACCTCCGGCACGGGCGATTCACACGGTAAACTCAAAAAATATTTTTAGGTTTACACATAGCTATTTCTGGCTCGCTACCGGGAAAAAATCCAGCGTGCGGCATATATCACGCCGGGAACCCAGAGTAACAGTGTCAGCAAACCGGCGATCACGACCCGTTTGGCCTGCCCACCTGACAGCCCAACAGCCAATGGGGGCATCAGCACAGCCAAGGCCATATAGGCTGTTTTTACCGCGCCTGGCATTGCCTGAACAGGCAATGGGTCTTGCGGCCCGGGAGTGTTTGACGGCTCACTGGATGCCTGAGCAGATGATGATGGGTCAAAGTGACCTACGCTCGCCTGGCGGCTTGGCGGTGCCTCGGGGGTGCGGTCTTGATCCTTTTGCAGAGCCTTCTCCTGCTGTTCTTTTTCCAACGCCTTGCGATGGGCTTCCTTGTCAATTTTCTGCTCCAGCGTCTCGGCATCAGCCGCCAGGTCGCTGTGGTGGCGCTCCCATTCCTCCCAGTCAAATGGAGTTCCCGACTTGGGGCGCTGATGGCCTGAACCTCTGGCACGTTCCCAGGCCTTTTCTTCGAGGGTATTGGGTTTGTCTGGTTCCCTGTCGACCCCCACCCCTTTGCGGTTCAAATATTCACGTGCGTCCATCGAGTCGCTCCTGGTATCTGTTCCTGTACAAAGTTAAACGTTGAAAACCTGGTTAGACGCGCTTCAATAATGATCTACATTAAAAATGTGTCTGTGTTTCATCCAGCGCTTACTGATTGACTGCCTACTGGCGTAAATAAGGAGTATGAGTATGGGCAACAAGCCAACCAATAAGGTACCCGATACGGTCAGGGATATCATGTCACGTGACTGCTATCGCGTCTCCCCTGACACTTCCATTACCACCCTTGCTCAGGGGCTGGCACTGCACCGTTTGCCGGGGGCACCTGTGGTTGACAAGGCCGATCGATTGATAGGCTTCATTTCTGAACAGGACGTCATCGGTAAAGTGCTGGACAGTATCTATAACGATGGAGAGGCCCCGCTGGTCAAGGAGCTCATGAAGGAAAGTGTGCTCAGTGTGATACCGACCAAAAGCATCACGGATCTTGCTCAGGAAATGCTGGGCGCCAAACCCAAAATCTACCCGGTTGTCGAGCAGAACCGGCTTGTTGGCATTGTCACCCGCCGCGATATCCTGATTGCCCTGTTGCAAATAAAGCGTCACTAGTTTCCTCTCTGAACGTACGAAACCAGCCGCAAGCGGCTGGTTTCTGATGACTGACACATCAAGGATTGTTTGATCAGGTGCTGATTAACCCAGGTCAATGCACAGGTACTTGGTTTCCAGAAACTCCTCGAGCCCCTGATGACCGCCCTCCCTGCCCAGACCAGAAGCCTTGACGCCGCCGAAGGGTGCAGCCGCATTGGAGATCAGCCCGGTATTGACCCCTACCATGCCGTACTCCAGCGCATCCGAAACGCGCCAGACCCGGCCGAGGTCTCGACTGTAGAAATAGGAGGCTAATCCATACTCTGTATTATTAGCCATATCGATGGCGGTCTGTTCATCATCGAACGGAAAGATGGCTGCCAAGGGACCAAACGTTTCTTCCCTGGCTACTTTCATTTCATCAGTCGCTGCACTGATCAGGGTCGGCGTAAAGAAATTGCCGCCAAGTGGATGGGGATGCCCCCCCAGAATAAGTTCCGCCCCTTGATCAACGGCGTCCTGAACATGTTCACTGACTTTCTTGACAGCTTTCTCATCAATCAGGGGGCCGATATTCACTCCTGACTGGGTGCCATCCCCGACGGTCAGCTCGCTGTTCATCGCCACAGCCAACTTTTCACAGAAAGCGTTCACCACGCTGGATTGCACCAGAAAACGGTTGGTGCACACACACGTCTGACCAGCGTTACGGAACTTGGCAGCCATGGCCCCTTCCACAGCGGCATCCAGGTCGGCATCCTCGAAGACAATAAAGGGGGCATTGCCGCCCAGTTCCAACGAGATCTTCTGGATATGTTCCGCGGCCTGGGACATCAGCTGGCGGCCTACTCCAGTAGAGCCGGTGAACGTGATCTTGCGCACCTTTGGAGATGTTGTCATCGCCTCAGCGATATCAGCAGCACTACCTGGCACCACGTTGAAGACACCGCGAGGGATCCCGGCACGTTCAGCCAGCATGGCAAGCGCCGTTGCGGAAAACGGTGTCTGGCTCGCCGGTTTAACCACTATGGTACAGCCTGCAGCCAGCGCCGCGCCCGCTTTACGGGTAATCATGGCCGCCGGAAAATTCCACGGCGTGATGGCACCGACAACGCCAACAGGGTGTTTGGTCACGACAATCCGCTGATTGGCTTTGGCCGGCGGGACGGTTTCCCCATAGACACGCCTGGCTTCTTCCGCGAACCAACGCAAAAAACTGGCTGCATAAACAATTTCACCCTGAGCTTCCTTGAGTGGTTTGCCCTGCTCGTGGGTCATCAACATGGCCAGATCCTGCTGGTGTTCCAGCATCAGATCATGCCACTTCATCAACAGATCAGCGCGCTCCATGGCAGTCATTGCCCGCCATGCGGGTAACGCAGCATCAGCCGCGTCTATGGCACGCAGTGTCTCTTGCTTGCCCAGGCGCGGCATATCACCCACGATATCCTGGGACGCCGGATTAATAACATTAATCTGCTCGCCGCTGTCGGCAGCAACCCAGCTGCCATCAATGTAGGCAAACGGGCAATAAAGCTGAGTTTCTTTAAGCGCATCCATTACAGACTCCTGATCAAGAGGATATACCCATAGGCACATTGTTACACCCATGCTAAGACGAAATCACCCGTTTGACCAAGAGCCGGGCAGTTTTAAGCAAGGAAAAACGCACAACAAACAGCCAGCCTTACATTCCGCCATCTAGCTGACCAGCATCAGGAACTCCTGACGAGTGGCCTGATTGTCCCGGAAGTCTCCCAGCATGACTGAGGAGCTCATGCTTGAATTCTGCTTTTCGACACCACGCATCATCATGCATAAATGTTGAGCCTCAATCACCACCGCTACGCCGCGAGCCTGGGTAACTTCCTGAACCGCTTGAGCAATTTCACGTGTGAGGTTTTCCTGAATCTGCATCCGGCGGGCAAACATATCGACAATTCGTGCGAACTTTGAAAGTCCCAACACCTTGCCACTCGGCAAATAGGCTATGTGACACTTACCAATAAAAGGCAGCAGATGGTGTTCACACATCGAATACAGCTCGATATCCTTGATCAATACCATTTCGTCGGTTTGGGACTCGAACACAGCATTGTTGACGACTTCTTCCAACGACTGCTGGTAACCAGCATTCAGGAACTGCATTGCCTTGGACGCTCGCTGTGGCGTGTCCTGAAGTCCCTCCCGCTCAGAGTCTTCGCCTAACAGCTGGATAATCTGGCGGTAATGGTAAGCTATCTCATCGGTCATATTTGGCCTCGTCAGTCCAGGGACGCTTGCACGGCAAACTTTAAGAATATCATTTGGATGAATATTAAGAGCTTACATAAGCAAAGCGAAAAAATATAGTACGAAAAATATACTTAAAACAATTTTTGTACAACTATAGATTGGCAATTGGACATTTTAGCCTAATTTGCTTGGCCAATGTCACTGGCAAGCAACGTTCAATGGCTGCATGAGGGCACTGAAATGCGATTTTTTTAATCCGTTGGCGCTGTGGCAGAGTGACACGCGCATCTGCTCACTTATAATGATTATGTTATTATCCATAACCAATTATTAACGTCTTCTACAGAACACATGATCAAAAGCGAGATTCCGCCATGTTAATGAGACCGTCGACATTGCAACCAACCCTTAAATCGTCTGCCACCTGGTTCAGTGTGTTGATGGCACCTCTAATGGCATCCCCATTGCTTGCCGCTGATGCCACCCTCGTATTGCCCGATCGTGCCACCGTTGGCGTGGAATTTACTGAAAATGTCATCATTGCTGAGGGCGAGGATAGAAAGGACAATATTCTGCTACGCCCCAACCATGATGTTGAAGCCTCTCATCAGTTACCCGAATACTGCGTGATTATTGGCGATGCCATGCGTTCAGGTGATCGTGTGCGAATCACTGCCCATGACGTCACCTGCATCGAGGCGGAAGACGCAGACAGCGCCATTTTCTCGGATGAAATGGATGGTGGTGTTTACGACACCGACGGCCAGTATGGTCTGGCGTGCGAAGATAGCACCTGCACTTTCCTGCCCAATGAAGGGTTCATGCTGACTCTCAACGAGACCCTGGAAATTGACGCCCAGGACAACCCTTCTGCTGAAATCAATGCACAGCGCCGTCAGGAAGGTCAGGAAGAAAGCGAAGAAGGTCAAACAGATGAAGAGTGACAGCGGCTTGCAACACGCACGACCGACCCGCGTCATGCTGTTTCAAGGCAAGTAACCGCCAGACTGGCACCAAGATGGCCCTGTTAAAGTCGCCTTTGCCAGGGCCCTATCGTTGTAGACTGCCCCCTCCGACATTCAGATTGCAAAGTGGCTTCTCAAGCCAGCCATTTGGGCGTTCCCACCTGCTGGTGTTGCTGTTCAAGCTGACGTATCTGCTGATCCCAATAGCCGCTACTAGCAAACCAGGGAAAGGCCAGCGGAAATGCCGGGTCGTCCCAGCGCTGCACCAGCCAGGCGCTATGACGCATCAGCCGATAGCTACGCAAAGGCTCTACCAGCGCCAATTGATGGTCTGGAAACGTCAATGACTCCTCATAACCTTCACTGAGTTCGCTTAACTGCGCGCGCTGAGCCTGAGGTTCATCAACTGCCAACAGCATCCAGATATCCTGAACCGCAGGCGCCATCAGACAATCATCAAAGTCTACCAGGCTAAAATGCGTCTCCCGACCCAGTACGTTACCCAGATGACAATCGCCATGACAGCGAATCAGTTCAAGCGATGCGGGCAATGCCTTTGCCACACTGTCCATCAACTGCTTGCTGATGCGCTCATAGGCACGCTGTTGATGCCGGGTCAAATGACCACTGCTCAGTACTTGCTGCTGAGCCGCCAGCATTCCATCAATCACCGATAGGCTTGGCCGATGCTGGAAGCTCCCTCGCCTGGCAACTGCATGCATTCTGCCAATCAGCTGCCCCATGGCAAACAGGTGCTCAGGATTATCCAGCTCCGGCGCTTGGCCAGCACAGTAATCAAACAGTGCGAAGCTGAAGCCAGCATGTTCGTGTAACGATACACCGTCCGCGTTTCGCCATGCCTTACCCACCGGCACACCGCCAGCATCCAGCTCATCAAGGTAGTCATGCTCTTCCTGAATCGCCTCTTTCGACCAGCGCTGAGGCCGGTAGAATTTGACTATCCTGCGGTGCCCCTCTTCATCGCGAAACATCAATACGCGGTTTTCGTAGCTGTTTAACGCAAAGGGCTCGTTATCTGGCTGAATACCCAGACGCTCAATGGCCGTCATGATGACATCCGGTGAAAGAGCACTATAGGGATGGCTCATCATTCTCTCCATGAAAATCCTCTAGGGTATCACTCAAGCCCCCAAAGGTGTGCGAGCAAATGCCAGCACGGCAACATTCATGGCGCCTGCCGCGAGCGCCGTTCTGGCCAGGGACTGCGCAGTGGCTCCCGTTGTCACAACATCGTCGACAATCACCACCCTGGACGCTGACGGCAGGTGTAGCTGGAAAACATCATTGAGGTTGTCCCGCCGCCCCTGCCGCCCCAACATACGCTGGCTGGGCGTATCAACAAGCCGGGTAGCGTTTATCACAGGCAAGTCAAGATGACGGCCTAGCTGTCGAGCAAACCAGTCGGCCTGATTAAAGCCGCGTTCTTGCGATCGGCCCGCAAACAGTGGCACTGGCAGCAATACTTCATTCTCCGAACGCGACTCTCTATCACCAGTGAGCGTTTCCAGATACAGATCAACCATCAAATGACCGGCGCGGGGCGACGCCTCAAACTTGAAGTTATGTACCAGTTGGCGAATCGGCCCCTCGAAGATAAATGGCACGTGCGCACCCGAGAACGCCGGTAGTTCACTTCGACAATGCGTGCAAAGCACTTGCCGAACTGATGTCAGCGGTTCTGCACAGCGGGTACAACACCGCTTGTTCCAGGGCAAGCGGTCAAAACACTCCTGGCACCAGGCTTTTTCCTCCAGGGTTTGTCCGAGGCAGAAGGCACAATGCCCTGGCAAGGCGCTGCGCAGGCGCTTTTCAAGCCTGAATAGGGAGGCATACCAAACCGGTGTCATACGCTGCTCTTCCCTGCTTGGGCCTTGACCAGTCTGCCCTTCTCTCCTTTCTTCATTCAACCGCCACATTGATTCTTGACATTAATGGCGTAGTTGCTAGTATACGCGCCAGTTGTGCGGATGTGGTGGAATTGGTAGACACGCCAGATTTAGGTTCTGGTGCCGCAAGGTGTGGGAGTTCGAGTCTCCCCATCCGCACCATCTGGACTACACCCTTGTTTCTATTTTTTTGCTGGTTTTTCCCGGTCGACATTTCCCCAGTGGTGTATAGCAGTATCCAAGCTGTTATTCTGAACGGCAATCGAGTTCCAGCCTGACCTTCAGTCAACCGCTTGTGCACGCCTCTCCCAGTCTTCTGCGCGCTTCATGTCTTTTTTAACGCCATTGCCCTGGCGATACGCATTAGCAACCTGCTGCATGGCGAGTCGATTCCCGGCTTCCGCAGCTTTTTTATACCAGTTCAATGCCTTACCATCACTCTGCTCTATTCCCTTACCGGTTGAATACATGTTGGCGACGTTCAGCATACCCTGAACACTCCCATCCTCAGCGAGGTCAAGATACTGTCCAAAAGCCCGATCATATTGGCCCATCTTGTAAACCGCGTAAGCGTCCAGCGTTCTTATAATGTCTTGTGCAATCCTGGTCTGATCTTCTGAAGCCATCGCTGAGGCCTGAGGGGCTACAGCAACCAATGCCGTGAGAATTATTGCGTTCAGATTCTTGTTGAATAAATGCATGATCTTATCCGCTTAGCAGGTCATCATCAGGAATTTGACTGTTTAAGTTTAACGCTCTGATCATCACCCTATAGGCAAACTGACAATGTGGCTATAGAGACCGACAGTAGACAGTTCTTATTTTAGCCTCTGGATATATCAGTCTGACATGTTTTATGAACGAATATCATCACGACATTTTTTCGAAAAGCGCTGACACGCCTGCCTCCGCTGCCTCGACGGCCCCTGCCAGGTAGCCTGGAAACTGCTGCCCCCACTCGCTACCGATACCTATCAGGTACCCGCTCCAGTCACCATTATCTACCTTGTTAGCCGGTGCCGTTGGATGTTGCCCAGCCGATGCCTGCCTATCATCTTGCGTAGTGGTGTAAGGCTCATATGCCCAATCCTTGATAATGTCATGATCAGGATCAGCGGCCTGTGAACCAAACAGCCGGACTAGCTGGTCACGGCACGCCTGGATGAGCGCATTGCTCCCCATGCGTTCACGAGTGGCTGCCGGCGTATTGAAAAAACCGAACAGGGCCGCTTTTCCATCCGGCATGGAGGCATCATGTATCTCGCCCAGGGGGCCACTCAGGCTGCGGGCTTCTCCCGAAAGGCCTTGATCTCGCCAGAAAGGCGTATCAAATAAGGCGACGTATTTGGCATGCGGCGCCATCCAGGTCGGCGTGTTTTTCCATTGGCTGGAAAGCACAGCCGGCAAGGCCGGTGAAAATGACAGTTTGGCCGCCAATCGTGGCGGAATAGCCAACAGTACCTGCTCAGCCTGAAGGATCAGTCGTTCACCCTGAGCATCCTGGCTATAAACGTCCACATGAGATGCTTCCAGATGCAACGCGTCCACTGGATGGCTCAACAGCACACGTGTAGTTTCTAGTGACTGCGAGAGGGTTTGCGTCAACGCCTGCATACCGCCTTTCAGACGCATTGAGGGTGGCGTATTCACAAAGCCCTGCACGCGCTGGGCAGCCATTGCTGGTGACCGCTCAATCAGCATGTCGCCCTGCTCAAACTGGGCAAATGCTTGCAACCCCAAGACGTGCACAAGTTCCGCCATCTGATGTTGAAAACCAGGCCAGAACCAGGAAGGCCCCAAATCTACACCGGCCATTTCCGCCTCGGGGAAAGCAGGACGATCAGGTGATGTTGAAGCAATTCGACCACCCAATGTTTCGCGCGCTTCCAGCAGGACAATATCCTTTATACCTCTTTTTTCGAGTAAGTAAGCTGCGTATAGACCTGCCAGGCCAGCTCCTACGATGACTGTACCCGTTTTCTGCATGCGTTATCTCCTGAAAGCGTTCATAAATAATTACCTCTGCCCCGTTGACAGTGCCTGCAAAGGCCCAGGGTTGATTCCCTCAGGTGATTCTTAAGGTGTTTTGTGATCTTCAAAACATCACAGAGTTGCCGACGAGACCCAAAAAGGGCGCCATAAATTGGCGCCCTTTAGTCAATTGGCAACAGGTGTATAGCCTGGCGTGGAAATGATCGTGACTAGGGCCTGTTGACGTTTCATCACGGCCGCGACATGGGTCCTTTTGGTGCAGAACAAGGCGTGAGGAGCGTGGTTGGGTGGCTCCCAATCAGTGACGAACAACGCAGGGCTGTGCCAAAAGGGCCCTGTCCCTTCGGGTTGCGCGCCAAAGAACGCGATGAAACGTCAACAGGCCCTAGTTCATCCGCCGTCGAATGTCTCGACCTGCTGTTTCAGTTTCTGTCCGGGGCGGAATGTTACCACCCGGCGGGCCGAGATCGGTATTTCTTCGCCAGTTTTAGGATTTCTACCGGGACGTTCACGCTTGTCGCGCAGATCGAAGTTGCCAAAGCCGGAAAGCTTTACCTGCTCATTCTCACGCAAACAGGCACGGATTTCTTCGAAGAACGCTTCCACCATTGCCTTTGCTTCACGTTTGGAAAGCGACAACTCGGAGTGTAGATGTTCTGCAAGTTCTGCTTTTGTCAACGCCCCCATGGGTATCTCCTTATCACCAGCGCTCGGCCCAGTGTCTGATCTCGGTTCAGCAGGATGGCGCACTCTGATCAGCTGCGCAACTCTGCGCTGTGCTGCTCACGCGCCTGCGTGACGATGACATCGACCAACTGATTGATTTCATCATCATTAAGGGTGCGCGAAGGATGCTGCCAGGTCAAGCCCAGGGCGATACTCTTATGCCCGTCAGCCACTCCTTTTCCTGCATAAACATCAAAAAGCCTGACCTGCCTGAGATGCTCACCGGCGTAGGCACGCGCCATATCCAACAAGGCCTGAACCGGCACGTCTTCTGCTACCGTAAACGCCAGGTCGCGACGCACTTCCGGCTGCCGGGAAAGCGGCTCAAAGGCCGGTATGGCCCCTTCGCTCAAGGCATCCAGGCGCACTTCAAACAGGAGTGCGTCCACTTTCAGCCCCAGTTTCCCACGCACTTCCGGGTGAAGCCTTCCCATCCAGCCCACCGTTTGTTCATTATGCATCACCCGTGCACATTGGCCGGGATGCAGCGAGGGATGTTCAGCTGCTTCAAAGCGCCAGGTGTCCGGTTGTCCACCCAGGGCAATCAGACTTTCCAGATCACCTTTCAGATCGTAAAAGTCAGCGTTCTGTTTATCGCCGCTCCATCCCTCAGGGTAACGTGAGCCGCAAACGATAGCGCCGAGCATGGGGGTCTGATTAAGGTCATCCAATGGGCCATTGAATACCAGCCCGGTTTCAAATAACCGCACACGGGTCTGCTGGCGGTTAAGGTTATGCATCAGGGCGCGCACCAGGCCAGGGAAAAGGCTGGCACGCATCACTGACAAATCCGTGGAAATCGGATTGGCAAGCTGAGGAGAAACCGCTTCTGGCAAAAGGGTCGCCTGTAAATCAGGCGCGACAAAACTATAGGTAACCGCTTCCTGATAGCCGCGAGCAACCATCTGATGACGCAGGCGGGCCTGGGTAATACGCGCTTCTCCCTGGGGCTTTAATGCCAACCGCGCCGCCGGACGTCGTACCGGAAGATTGTTATAACCATGGATACGCGCCACTTCTTCAATCAGATCTTCCTCAATGGCAATATCAAACCGCCAACTGGGCACACTTACTTGCCAGCCCTCAGCAAGATCGCTGATCTGCATGCCCAGGCGCGTCAGAATACCGCTCACTTCTTCACGGGGTAAGGGCTTGCTCAAGGCTTCATGCAATCGCGCCTCACGGAAGGTAATTTCTCGCTTGGCTGGTAGCGCAGAAACATCACTGACGCCCTTGACTGGCCCTGCTTCACCACCACAGATATCCAGTAGTAGCTGAGTCGCACGTTCAACCGCCAACTCCGTCAATGCCGGATCAACCCCTCGTTCAAATCGATGCGACGCATCAGTATGCAGCCCATAGGAGCGCGCCTGGCCAGCCACCGCCAATGGTGTAAAAAACGCTGACTCAAGAAAAATCGTCTGGGTATTCGGGTTAATTCCCGAATTCTCGCCACCCATCACGCCAGCCAGCGCCAGCGGGCCGTTACGATCGGCAATCAACAGGGTTTCGGGGCGCAGGTTAACTTCCTGGCCATCGAGCAATACCAGACGCTCACCCTCCCGGGCCTGACGCACAATGATTTCACCATTGAGATTGTCACGGTCGAAGGCATGCATTGGTTGGCCAAGTTCCAGCATCACATAGTTGGTAATGTCGACGATTGGATCTATCGAACGAATACCACTGCGACGCAGCCGTTCAACCATCCATAAGGGTGTCTGGGCACTGACATCAACGCCACGAATAAGGCGCCCAATGTAGCGCGGACATAGTTCAGGCGCCTCAACCCTGACCGGAAAGGTCTCATCGAAACCTGGCGCTATCGGCAATATTTCCGGGCCAGTAATATCCAGCTGATTCAGGACACCCACCTCACGGGCGAGCCCTTTGAGGCTCAGGCAGTCACCACGGTTAGGCGTCAGATCAACCTCGATGGTATGGTCATCAAGCGCCATATAAGTGCGTAACGCTTCACCTGTCGGAGCATCCTCAGACAGCACGAAAATACCCGATGAGGTATCTTCAACCAGCTCAAGCTCAGACTCCGAGCAGATCATGCCGCGTGATTCGACCCCCCGTAACTTGGCTTTCTTGATCTTGAAGTTGCCCGGCAGGACGCCCCCTACCCGGGCAAAAGGGACCTTCTGGCCAACCGCAACGTTCGGCGCGCCACACACAACCTGAACGGGCTCACCACTGCCATCGTTGACCAGGCAGACATTCAGTTTATCCGCATCGGGATGCGCGTCCTTGGCAACAACCTCCGCTACCACAACGCCAGTAAAGGCAGCAGCCACAGGCTCAACAGCGTCAACTTCCAGACCCGCCATGGTAATCTGGTCAGCAATAGCTTGTGTATCAAGCTGCGGAGACACCCACTCACGCAGCCATTGTTCAGAAAATTTCATAGAGCTTCCTGTTATCGGCAGCGGAATTAAGCAAACTGACGTAAAAAACGCAGATCATTTTCAAAAAACAGACGCAGATCATTCACGCCGTAGCGCAACATGGCAAGTCGCTCCGCCCCCATACCAAACGCAAAACCGGTAAAGCGCTCGGCATCAATACCTGAATGGCGGAAGACTTCAGGATGCACCATTCCACATCCCATCACTTCGAGCCATCCGCTGTGAGAACACACGCGGCAGCCTTGACCACTGCACATCACGCACTGGATATCCACTTCTGCCGATGGCTCAGTAAACGGAAAGTAGGATGGACGAAAGCGCACGGAGAGATCATCACGTTCGAAAAACGCGTGCAGAAAGTCTTCTATCGTGCCTTTCAGATCGGCAAAACTAACGCCTTCATCAACCAACAGACCCTCTACCTGATGAAACATGGGCGTGTGAGTCAGGTCCGAATCGCTACGATAGACTCGCCCTGGGCAGACAATCCGAATCGGTGGTTCACTGTTTTTCATGGTGCGAACCTGCACCGGTGACGTGTGCGTCCGTAAAAGACGTGTGGCGTCGAAATAGAAGGTATCGGCCATACCGCGGGCCGGGTGATGAGCCGGAATATTCAGTGCCTCGAAATTATGGTAATCATCTTCAATTTCTGGACCGACCGCCACATCATAACCAATACGCGTAAACAGCCCTTCAATACGCTCCAGCGTGCGCGTTACCGGATGCAGGCCACCGCCTGGCTGCCCTCTACCTGGCAGGGTGACATCTATACGTTCCGCGGCAAGACGCGCATTTAACGCTTCTTGCTCCAGGGTATGGCGTCTTTGATCAATGTCGTCAGCCAAACGCTGTTTGGCCTGGTTGATTTGCTCGCCTGCCTTGGGGCGCTCTTCCGGTGTCAGCTTACCCAGACCTTTCAGCAAGGCGGTCAGCTCACCTTTTTTGCCCAGGTAACGTACACGAATTTCCTCTAATGCAGCGACACTTTGCGCCGATTTAATCGCTTCATGCGCTTGAGATACCAGAGTGGGAAGGTGATCCATCCAATTGACTCCGAAGTAAGCTACCTCCTAGGCGGATAGGGCAGCAAGTTGCTTGTAATGCATTGTCAGCAGCAAAAAAAACAGGGGAAGAGCGGCTGCTCTTCCCCTGGATGGGCCACAATAATGACCGGGTCTAGATGCTGTGGCAGACCCCCGTTACGCAGGAATTGCGTACGTAGATGCCATGCATGAAAACCTTACTGGGCAGCCTTGGCTTTTTCCACGATAGCCGCAAAAGCAGCTTTTTCATGAACGGCCAGATCGGCAAGCACTTTACGATCAATTTCGATACCGGCTTTCTTAAGGGCACCCACAAAACGGCTGTAAGACATGCCGTGTTGACGTGCACCAGCATTAATACGCTGAATCCACAGCGCACGGAACTGACGTTTACGATTACGACGGTCACGGTAGGCATACTGGCCGGCCTTGATGACCGCCTGCTTGGCTACACGAAAAACACGTGAACGTGCTCCATAATAACCTTTAGCCTGCTTAAGTACTTTCTTGTGACGACGACGGGCAACAACGCCACGTTTGACACGGGTCATAACACACTCCTGACATTAACGGTGAGCACACTTGTAAAGCTGCTCAGAAAAGAAATCCCGAATAAATTAAAGATTCGGCAGCATACGCTGAATCAGCGCCTTGTCAGCGTCATGGATCTGCTTCATACCACGCAGTTGACGCTTACGCTTGGTCGATTTCTTGGTCAGGATGTGGCTACGGAACGACTGCTTGTGCTTGAAGCCATTCGCTGTCTTTTTGAAGCGCTTGGCAGCGCCACTGTTGCTTTTGATTTTCGGCATGAGAAAACTCCGCTCGATATTTTTTAGAAAACCCGGGGCCAGCCACAAACCTGATTGTGGCGCGTTTAAAGAGCCGTCGGATCACTTCTTCTTTGGGGCCAGGATCATGATCATCTGGCGACCTTCCATTTTCGGGAAGGCTTCGACCGTTCCGATCTCTTCGAGGTCAGAGGCAATTCTTTCCATCAGCTTGCGGCCAATGTCCTGGTGTGCCATCTCACGACCACGAAAGCGCAGAGTGACCTTGCCCTTGTCACCACCTTCAAGGAAACGTATCAGATTTTTTAACTTCACCTGATAGTCGCCCTCGTCAGTACCAGGCCGGAATTTGACTTCCTTGACCTGAATCTGTTTCTGCTTCTTTTTCTGAGCAGCTTTCTGCTTCTTCTGCTCAAAAACAAATTTGCCGTAATCCATAATCTTACAAACAATCGGATCGGCATTTGAAATTTGCACAAGATCCATACCTTCAGCTTCAGCGCGTTCTAACGCTTCAGTTGTGGGAACAACCCCCAACTGTTCGCCATCGCTGGCGATAAGACGCACTTCAGTTTCGGTAATTCTCTCGTTCATTGGGGGGCGTTTTTCTTGTGGACGCCCACGCTGGTTGCTTCGCTTGATCGTTCCGTCTCCTTAGGCAATTGACGATGTCGCCAGGGCTGCTCTTTCAACCTCAAGGCGTTTGATAAGTTCATCAATCGTCATGGTGCCGAGGTTTTCACCGCTACGTGTACGAACGGCAACTGAGTCAGCTTCAACTTCCTTATCTCCTACCACAAGGAGATAGGGAACTTTCTGTAACGTATGCTCACGGATTTTAAAGCCGATTTTCTCGTTCCTCAAGTCCGCAATGGCTCGAAGACCACTTTTTTGCAAACGTTTTTCCAAGTCTAACGCATATTCACGTTGAGCATCAGTAATTGTCATAATGACAGCTTGCTGTGGCGCAAGCCATAGGGGCATGGCGCCCGCATAATGCTCAATCAGTATACCCAGAAAACGCTCAAAGGACCCCAGAATGGCGCGATGAAGCATAACTGGCGTCTTACGTACGCCATCTTCATCGACAAACTGTGCGCCCAGACGTCCTGGCAAATTAAAATCCAGCTGTAAGGTACCACACTGCCAGACACGATTCAGGCAATCTCTTAATGCGAACTCGATTTTTGGTCCGTAGAACGCGCCTTCACCGGGTTGCAGCTCCCAGTCAAGGCCGGTGGCTTGCAAAGCTGCTTCCAACCCCTGCTCAGCCCGGTCCCACAGTGCAGCCTCACCCAGGAAGTCATCTGGCCGGGTTGAAAGTTTAAGCTCAACGTCTTCAAAGCCCAGCGTCCTGTAGACTTCCAGCGTCAAAGCAATGAAGGCTTCTGCCTCTTTCTGGATCTGGCTTTCGGTACAGAAGATATGCGCGTCATCCTGTGTGAAGCCGCGTACGCGCATCAGGCCATGCAAAGAACCCGAGGGTTCATTACGGTGGCAACTGCCAAACTCGGCCAGGCGCAGGGGCAGATCCCGGTAGCTCTTGAGACCCTGATTGAATACCTGGACGTGGCACGGGCAGTTCATGGGTTTGACGGCATATTCACGCTTTTCAGATTCTGTGGTGAACATCAGTTCACTGTAGTGTCCCCAATGACCCGACTTCTTCCACAGAGACAGATCAACAACCTGCGGTGTCTTGATCTCCTGATAGCCATGTTCACGCTGGATACGCCGCATGTACTCTTCCAGTGCCTGGTACATGGTCCATCCATTGGGATGCCAGAACACCATGCCCGGCGCTTCTTCCTGCAAGTGGAAGAGGTCCATTTTGCGCGCCAGCTTGCGATGATCACGCTTTTCTGCTTCTTCAAGGCGTAACAAATAGGCTTTAAGCTGCTTTTTATCAGGCCAGGCTGTGCCATAGATACGAGTCAACATTGTATTTTCAGCATCACCCCGCCAGTAGGCACCCGCCAACTTGGTCAGTTTGAACGCTTTCAGATGACGCGTATTGGGCACATGAGGACCACGACACATGTCCGTGTATTCTTCATGATGATAGAGGCGAATAGCGGCCCCTTCGGGGATGTCGCGCACTATTTCCTGTTTATAGGGTTCATCGCGATGCAAAAAGGTCAACATGGCCTTGTCACGATCGACATATTCACGAACAACGTCGTATTCGTGATCAATCAGCGCTTTCATTCGCGCTTCAATCGTCGTCAGATCATCAGGCGATATGGCGTCGGTAAACTCAATATCATAATAGAAGCCGTCATCAATGACCGGACCAATCGCCATTTTTGCATCAGGGTATAGTTGCTTCACTGCATGCCCCACCAGGTGAGCGCAAGAATGGCGAATGATTTCTACCCCTTCCTGGTCTCGCGCCGTGATGATAGCCACCTCGGCATCATGCTCAATCAGGTCTGCAGCATCCACGAGCTCACCATCAATCTTGCCAGCGATGCAGGCCTTGGCCAAACCAGAGCCAATGGAGGCTGCCAGCTGCATGACCGAAAGCGGCTCGGAAAATTCACGTTGGCTGCCATCAGGCAGAGTCACAATAGGCATTCAGGTCATTCCTTGAGCGCAGTGGTGACCCACACCAAGGGTCACATATCGCTATCAATGGGTATCAGTAAAAAAGTCGTCAGAATAATAGATGGAGCAGTCACTTGTTCAAGAGCGGCATATTAGCAAAGGCCCCCATCTCGATAAAGCAAAGTAGTCTATTGACCAGCAAAAAAAACGCGAAAGGCGGTATGCCTTTCGCGTTTCTGATCATCTACTGCCTAAGCAAAGTGAATAAGGATAATCCTGAACGGATCAGTTTGCCTCATCCAATTCAACACGACGATTTGTCGCGCGGCCTTCGGCGGTATCATTTGAAGCGACAGGGCGCTCTTCACCATAGCCGGTAGCCATCATACGATCGGAGCTGATACCCAGCTGATTAAGATAATCGGCAACAGATTCAGCGCGACTCTGGGAAAGACGCTTATTGTATTCAGCGCTGCCACGTGAGTCAGTGTGTCCAGAAATTTCGACACGGACGTTGGTGTTGTTTGCCAGGCGCTCAGCAACCACTTGAAGCTCCTGCTGAGCTTCAGGGGTCAGTTGTGCAGAATCAAACTCGAAATTGACACCTTCCAGCACCAGCGCTTCCGGGCAACCTAGTGAGTTGACTTCTACACCGGCAGGCGTATCCGGGCACTGATCACGATAATCGGGCACGCCGTCATTATCGGAATCTACCGGGCAACCTTCCGCGTTGACCGAAACACCCGCTGGCGTTCCTGGGCACTGATCACGGTAATCAGGAACGCCATCGCCATCGGAATCCAGCGGACAGCCTTCTGAATCAACGGCTGCACCCGCAGGTACTTCACCGTAGCTTGGACACTGCGGTTCAGCTTCAACAGTGCGATCTGCGCAAAGAAGACCACCAATAGCCGCACCGGCTGTGGCGCCGACCAGACCGCTTTCTTCTTCATTAGAATTACCACTGGTTGCATAACCAATGGAACCACCGATAACACTTCCCGCAAGACCACAGACAAAGGGGTGCTGATACCAACCGCGATCTGAACTTGCAGACTGTGTACCGGACTGTTGTGAAGCGGAGTTTGCACAGCCGGAAAGACCTACTACCAGTGCCGATCCAATGAGCAAGCCAGTTGTTGATTTTTTCATCTAAACACTCCTTAAAATAATAAAACAGGCAGCTTGGCCAATGATGAGGCTACCACTCCAGATTTCAGCTCGGCAACTTACACCTTAACCCAACACCCGCAGCTCAATGCTGCAAAAGCTCGCGCGAATTTGATAAGTCGCATTGGTCAATATAGCAGCTTGAGACACAGCGGTGCGTCTGTCTTCATAAATAAAATACGATTGGTGATCCCAAAACCTAGCCGACCGCATTATGCGATCATTGCATATAAAAATAAAAATCAACAAATATGAACTGAAGTAACATGGCCTACTGCAGTGCCTGCTTACTCTTTTGGCGCCATGCAATCACTGCCTTGGCTGCCGCAAGAACCTCGTCGCGCATTTCGTCCTCGACGGCAAGACGTTCCTTATCTTCCTGAAAGCGCGCCTTAGGTGTCAGTTGGCCGCGAGCTGAATGGGTTTTTAGATGACGGGTGCGCTGATAGACCTCTGCGAACGCCTGGAACTCTGGGCGCTCTGTCAGATCGGTGTCAATAATTTCAAGCAGCACCTTGCAACGCCAACAACCTTCAGTGATGTCCACTTGCTCTTGCACCATAGCACCAACAACATAATCCAGATTTTCGAGACTGTTGCTGATTGCGCGACGTTGCTCTTCTTCAACAAGCGCTTCGCGACGTTTGATCTCCTTGCGCAGCTTCAGGGCGTAGGCTCCTAACCCGATCACCACTATTAACCCTATTATCAATAATACTACTGCTAAAGTAGTGCTCATAAGCTCCTCAGCGGTGAGTTGAAAAATCCTCTACCAGAATTGTACTGCTTTTATCCTGCAACCCCAAACCCGGTTTGCCCCTCTGATCGAAACGGCACACGACCCTTGTTGAACATTAAGATACTCTGGCTGAACCTGCTCCTACACCTAATCTATATCAACAGAAAAGCTCTGATTGTCTATACTTATAAGGCAGAAAGTAAACATTTCTCCAAACTGATCGAAATTCAGGAGGCTATCATGTCGACTTCCAATACTCCCAACAACCCGTGGGCACCGCTAACAGCCATGAACCCCTGGTTTGATGCAAGCCAGCCTTTGTTGAACTGGTGGGCTGAGCAAGGTACCCAGGCCATACAACCTTTTGCCAAAGTCCAACAGGCGTGGATGGAAAGCATGTCTCAGGCAATGCAAGCTGAAATGCAGTTTTTCCAGGCCATTACGGAAAGCCATGAAAAGATGGCGAAGTGTATGATGAATGCCTCAGGGTCACCGGAAAGCAATCGTAATATGGCCGACTGCTATCAGGAGGTTGTACAAACGCTTGCAGACGCTCAAATGACCAGATTGCATAAGGCATCAGAGCTCAGCCATGAGTTTCGCCGCTCACTGTGGGAAGAACTGTAGGCTTTTAAAGGTTTGATTGGCATCCAGACGCCTGGCACGATGATTAAAGACACGCCAGGTTCTGTGTTCTGTAGTAATCCCATCACGATACGAGTCGTCTGATCATTCATTGGCCAGACGATTTTTTTTATTAAAAGGAGTCGTTTTGCTATTTGACAACCTTGGGTTTCAACCCACCAACCGCAAAGCCAGTCAGTTCCTGTCTTCCTGCACTCCGAGAGGATTAACAGGTCCTGCCTGTTTTTGCGGTATCATCAGCCTTGGTATTCTTCTAACAGGATGTACTACTTACACTTGGCAGGATGGGTCAAAAGAAACGGTCTTCGGGGTACCTGCCGAGGAAGACAATAGCCGCTATGAAGAAGAGAACCCACTCGGTACTCAATATAGACTTCCGGGAGAAATTCCGCCTGAACAAGACGTTAGGGAGTAGATAGATTGCCATGCCTGATACGATAACGCTTGATCAACTCGCTCGTCACAAAGACCGCACTGACCACTACCAGATCGAAATCCAGGCGCTGGATCTGGGCTGGTATTTTGTCAGACTGCATGACAGCCATCAGAACGTTTTCACTTTGATAGACGACACGGGAAACACATGCCGCTTTACTGGTACCCAATGGGTTAGCCGTGCTCTGCGCCCTCTAGGATTTACTCACGCGACCCTCACCTGGTCATCTGTGGCCGACGAAATGGTCGGCGTCAGCGCAAGTGTTCCCTCCGCTGAAGAGATGCTGGCATGCGGCACCCGGGTCAGCCTTGAAACCCGCTGACTCCTTGCGCTGGATCACTGCAGTGCAACATGATGAGGGTTATACTTAACCTACATTCATGATCGCGGGGAGTTCAGATGGCCACTCAATCCAAGGGCGCTTCCGCTGAGGTTAAGGACATATCGGCCAGAACCGCCTGGCACAGTATCAACAGCGAAGATGCTCTCTCCAGACTGAAAGTGTCGTCCAATGGCTTGACCAAAGAGGAAGCACAGCAGCGTCTTACTGATGTAGGCCCTAATCAGCTTCAGCAACAGCAGGGTCGACACTGGACCAGGCGTTTGCTGGAGCAGTTTAATAATGTGCTTATGCTGATTTTGCTGGTAGCGGCCGTGGCCAGCTTTCTGCTCGGGCATAGCATTGATGCCGCCGCTATTGTCGGGGTCGTCGTCATCATCGCGCTTATCGGCTTCATCCAGGAGGGCAAGGCAGAGCAGGCGCTGGACAGCATTCGCAACATGCTTTCTCCACAGGCCAATGTACTAAGAGACGGCCATCGCACTACCGTGCCAGCTGAAGACCTGGTCCCGGGTGATATTGTACTGATTGAAAGCGGCGACCGTGTACCTGCCGATTTACGCTTGCTGGAAGCACGCCGCTTGAGAACTGAAGAGGCAGCGCTGACCGGTGAGTCTGTTCCCGTTGAGAAACACACCGAAACAGTCGCTGAGGATGCTGATCTCGCAGAACGCCGTGGCATGGCTTATGCAAGCACTATCGTTGTTCAGGGTAGCGCCCGCGGACTGGTAGTGGAAACCGGTAGCCATACAGAAATTGGCAAGATATCCGAGCTATTACGAGGTGTTGAAAAACTCAAGACCCCTCTTCTGCAACAGCTTGATCGGGCCGGGCGAGTACTGGCCATATTTATCCTGACAGCCGCCGCCATCACAGCGGTGCTGGGGGTTGTGATCCACCAGCAGCCAGCCAGCGAGATGTTTATGGCGGCCGTCGGCCTTGCTGTGGCCGCCATACCTGAAGGGCTTCCTGCGATTGTTACCATCGGTCTTGCTCTGGGGGTCCAGAGCATGGCAAAACGCAATGCCATCGTTCGTCGCTTACCTGCCGTAGAAACACTTGGCTCCATCTCCACCATTTTTTCGGACAAAACGGGCACTCTGACACGTAATGAAATGACCGCTCAGGCTATCTGGATGCATGACCAGCAATATGCCATTGATGGTATTGGTTTTGCCCCAGAAGGCGAATTCCATTATGTGCAGACAGATGGGCAAACATCAGACGAAGCTGTCAGGATCGACAATGATCGTATGCTGACTGATTTCCTGAATGCAGCAGTACTCTGCAATGACAGCGAGCTTGCCGACAAGGACGGTCGTCATCAGGTTTATGGTGATCCGACTGAAGGTGCGCTGGTAGTGGCTGCCGCCAAGGCGGGCATTCAGGCGCGCACCCAGCGAGAGAGCGTCAAACGCGTGGACGCCATTCCGTTCGAATCGGAACACAAGTACATGGCCACCCTGCATCATTACGATGAAGGACAACAGCGGATTTTTGTCAAAGGTGCGCCTGACCGCTTGCTTGAAATGTGTACCAGTGCGTGTTCACAGGAAGGAGATGTCGACATTGACCAACAGCATTGGGAGGATCGCATCCACGAGCTTTCCTCACGCGGCCTGCGGGTATTGGCTATCGCGGATAAGCTGACCTCTTCGGTTGAGGGTCTGGACCATCACCACGTTCAGGGCGATTTACGCTTACTGGGGATTATCGGCCTGCTCGACCCGCCGCGTCAGGAAGCGATTGAGGCTGTCAAGCGTTGCCAGAAAGCTGGCATCCGGCCGGTCATGATTACCGGCGACCATGCAACAACGGCCCTGGCTATTGCCAAACAGCTGGGTTTCAACAACACCCGGCGAGCACTGAGCGGACGTGACATTGAGACCATGTCAGACAGTCAACTCGAAGACACTATTCTGGATATTGACGTCTATGCCCGGGCTTCACCGGAACACAAACTGCGCCTGGTCCAAGCCATGCAGTCGCGTGGGGGCGTGTGCTCAATGACCGGTGACGGCGTTAACGATGGCCCCGCCCTGAAGCGTGCGGATGTCGGGGTTGCCATGGGTATTCAAGGCACGGAAGCCGCCAAGGACGCGGCAGAAATGGTATTGGCGGACGACAACTTCGCCACCATTGTCAGCGCTGTTGAAGAAGGCCGAAAAGTTTACGACAACATCCGTAAAACCATTACGTTTATTCTACCTACCAATGGTGCTCAGGGCCTGGCCATCATGTTGGCGGTGCTGTTCGGCTCAATGTTGCCGGTAACCCCATTACAGGCACTCTGGGTGAATATGGTGGTTGCCGTTACCCTCGGCCTGGCGCTGGCCTTTGAAAAAGGTGAACAGGACCTCATGTTGCGCAAACCACGTGATCCTAAGGCGCCCTTGCTGGATTTCTTCCTGCTGTGGCGGGTGGTCTTTGTCTCACTGCTATTGTTGATTGGCGTCTTTGGCATCTTTGCCTGGATCCAGCAACAAGGAGGCAGTGATGAGCTTGCCCGTGCCGGGGCCGTCAATATGCTGGTGACCGGCAGTGCCGCCTATCTGATTAACAGCCGCTTCCTGCTCAACAGCACTCTGTCCATAAACGGTATTTTCGGTAGCCGCCCGGTATGGATTGCTATCGCCTTGATCATGATTTTGCAGATGGCGTTTACCTACCTGCCCTTCATGCAGCTTATTTTTGGCAGCGATAGTCTGGCGTTAAGCCATTGGCTGGCCATTGCGGCCGTCAGCGGACTGATTTACCTGGCCGTGGAAATGGAGAAACGCATCTGGCGCCATCGTAAGGGCTAGGGCCTCTGTCGCGGCCGTGATGAAACGCCAACAGGCCTTAATCCTGACGGCGCTTGGTGAATGAAGTGGGGGCAGCCGTCAGCGGATTTTCGGGCCAGGGATGCTTGGGGTAGCGCCCTCTCATCTCCTTGCGCACCTCGGCATAGCCGTTTTGCCAGAAGTGCGCAAGATCCTGTGTGACCTGTAGCGGACGACCTGCGGGTGAAAGCAGATGCACCAGCACCTTGACTCTGTTGTTTACCAGCCGGGGCGTTGTCTGCCAACCAAACAGCGCCTGCAGCTTGGCCGCCATCACGGGTGGCTGCCCATCCCGACAGGGCCGATAGTCCAACGTCAGACATCGGCCTGCCGGCACCTTCAAATCCACCGGCGCTTGGCCATCCAGCCGCTTGCGCGCCTGGAAGCTCAGGGTTTCAAGCAATATATTCCCAATCGGCAGTTGATCCACTGCGCTCAGACGCTGCAGATCATTGAAGTATGGCACCAGCCAATCTTCCAGTGTCTCCAGCAGGCTATCATCTGACCAGTCTGGCCAATCGAACTCAGGATCATGCTCCCTGAGCAAATGCATACGCCCCTGCAACTGCCGAAACGTCTCACATCTTGAGAGGTAGCCACGCCGCTGAATTGCTGCAACCAGAGCTTCATCTACCAGCGCTTTTGACAAGCGGTTGCGCGAGGAACGACTGACCAACTCAATGGCTCCCAGGGCCTGAACCTCACGAGCGATCAGCTTACCCTCCTGTTCAGACCAGTAAACCTGTGGCTGCCATTGCGTCATCTCAGGGAACAGGGACGTCACGACAACCTTCTCTACCCTCACTGCAGAGCCGATACGCTGGCGACCCTGGTGCGCATACCACTCGATGACCAACAGCCAGTCTTGATGAGCCTCGGGGCTATCCAGAGGCATGTCAGCAATAATGCCGTTGGCAAGCTGGAACCGCCCAGGGGCTAGCTGATGCGCGATGCGCTCCGGATAGGCCAATGTCAATAAAGCCCCCAGAGGCGCCAGTGACTCTGTAGGTTGAATGGTAAGTTCGACGCCAGCGATACGTGCCAAACGTTGTGCCTCGAGATGCCAGGCAGTCCGTTGTTTGATTGGCGCTGTCAGCGCTTGCGCCAGCTTTTGCTCAGGGTTTGGCCCCAGGCGCTCGCCACTTTGCAGTAACGCTGCCAACAGGCACGCCAGCGGCGTGGCATCAAAGCGTGAAGCGCCTTCAAGCATGACGGCCAGGCGAGGCGGCAACGGCCAGCGACCGCACTGCTGGCCAAGCGTCGTCAACCGGTAGCGATGATCCAGCACCCCTAACTGAAGCAATAGCTGCTGGCCGCTTCGCCAGGCGCCCTGCGGTGGCGGTGTCATCCACGTCAGCAGCCCAGGGTCACTCACCCCCCAACGAGCCAGCTCAAACACCAGGCCTGCCAGATCAGCCTGCTGTATTTCTGGCTCGCGATGGGCAGGCAAAGGCTGCTCCTTGGCCCATAGCCGATAGCAGGTTCCCGGCCCTTGCCGCCCCGCCCGGCCACGCCGTTGATCGGCGCTGGCACGGTTGACACGCCGGGTTTCAAGTCGCCCTGCACCGCTGCGCTGCTGGTAAACAGGCACGCGCTCAAGTCCCGCATCAATTACACAATTCACACCTTGTATTGTCACGCTCGATTCAACAATGGCTGTAGCCAGAATCACTTTGCGATGTCCATCTTCCCTGGTTAACGCCTCACGCTGGTCGCTGAGTGGCATACGACCATGCAAACAGGTAACGCGGACATCAAGGTTCTGAGCCCTCAGCTTCCTGGCCGTTTGCTCAATTTCTTTTACCCCCGGCAGGATAACCAGAATATCGCCGAGCGTGTTATCGGCCAGCGCTTCGTCCACGACCTTCCCGCAGTAAACATCAATAGCGGCCTTATCAATGCAGGGACGGTAAGCGGTCGTGACCGGATATTGCCGTCCTGGACACTCGATCAGTGGGGTATTTTGGCCCAGTAGCTGGCGCAGCGCGATGGTATCCAGGGTCGCCGACATCACCAGAAGACGCAGATCCTCCCGAACGCTCTGCTGGATATCCAGCGCCAGCGTCAGCCCCAGATCAGCTTCCATGCTACGTTCGTGAAACTCATCGAAAATAATACACGCCACCCCTTCCAGAAAAGGGTCTTCCTGAAGCATTCGCGTCAGCACTCCCTGAGTGACCACTTCAAGACGCGTTGACGGGCCACAGCGGGTTTCGCCCCGCATGCGGTAGCCCACGCTAGCTCCCACGCTTTCTTCCAGCTGCTCTGCCATGAAGGTGGCTGCCAGGCGGGCAGCGACTCGACGTGGTTCCAACAACAGGATTTTCTGGCCGTTGACCCAGGGCTGTTGAAGCAGTGCCAATGGCACCCGAGTGGTTTTCCCCGCCCCGGGCTGGGCCATCAAAATAAGACGTGAGGCAGAAGACAAGGCTCTTGTTATATCGTCAAGGTGCTCGTCAACAGGTAGCCTGTTGGCATCATTATCCAGCATGAGAGCTCTCGTAAAATGGGCATCCTGGCGGGAAACTGGCTGATGTCGACAGGCCTTGCTGCGGACAGGCTATTCAACAGTATCCAACGCTGTTCAACGCTTGCCAAACGCCTGGATAAAACAACGATGATAAGCAATAAAGAGCCAGCGGCACAGCCTGAAGGGTGGTCTGGCAGCATTGAACAATCACCCTCCATAGTCGCTAACCCATTAATTTTTGAACAAAAAAAAGCTGCTCAAAGAGCAGCATAAGCAAGGGATCGAAAACATGAAACCAATTAAGGTTACCCGTCAACACTGCTGGCAACTGCCGTCGCCGTGTTGGCTTGCATTATCTCTGACACTGTGTGGCAGGAAAGTTCGCACTTGTTGCAATTTTTCTCCTTTGCCGTCACGAGGGTATACTGAAGTATCAGACAGGATTTATGCTTTTCATTCAGGAGCATCAATATGGCGCTCTATTTGCTTGTTTTAGGTGTTTGCGTACTGGTTATCGGTGGCGTTCTGGCCATCTTGCTGACATCTGGTACACCACGTTACAGAACCGAGCCTGAAGACCTGCTGAATCTGTTTGATAAGGCACTGGAAAGTGAGATCAACGAGACAGAATGGAATGCCATTATTGGCTACCCTATTCGCCACAATGAATATTTGGACGGTGTACGTCGCCGTGCTGGACGTTTGATGGATCAACATGGCAGACGCTGGCAGCTTGCTCAGGGTAAATCCTTGCTGGACAAGGAAGGCAAAGCTGAACTCCAGGCCTTACGTGACCACCTTGCCGCTCACACCTCGCTGCATCGTCGATAATTCGCCTGCATGAGGACCTCATCATGCCTAGCAAGATTCGCCAATTACCCCTGGACGCCGTGACACATCATCACTCTCACGATTTTCATCAGATCGTGATTACCATGTGTGGGACCGCCGAATTTGAAATTGAGGGCTTGGGCGGGCTGATCAACCCCTTTTCGGGATGTATTGTGCCTGCCAACCATGAACATTATTACTCGGGAAATGCCAGAAATCGCCAGTTGATTCTGGACTTGCCGGAAGATGCCCCGGCCCTCTCTGGCGAGCAGCGCGAACTGGTTGCCCTGTTTGACGCACCGCGTTTTTTCTCGCTTGATGATCCGCTACGCCACTATCTTGCTTTTGTAGAAAGCGAGATTACCCACACCGTCAGTAATGCCAACGTCTTTCAGCATGATCGCCTGGCAAGCACTTTGCTGGGCTCCTTGAAGGCGCGTCTGGGTGAGAACAGCCAGACCCATCACGAACGCTTGAACATGGGACAGATCAATCGTTATATCCAGCATCACCTTGCTGATGAATTGCGCGTTGCCGACCTGGCAAGACTGGCCTGCCTGAGTGAAACACATTTCTCAGCGCGTTTTCGTCTGCAAACCGGCCTCTCTCCCTGGCAATACGTGCGCAGACAACGCCTGATCGCTGCGCGTCAACTGATCATGCAAAGCCGACTTCCCTTGGCTGATATTGCTGTACAAACCGGCTTTGCCAATCAAAGCACACTCTCCCATGCGTTCAAGCGCAGTTTTGGTATGTCACCCCGTCAGTTGCGCCGGGACTTTCCGGTACCCTCGCCTGCTGTTTCCTCCCATCCACGCAGAACTCTTGCCGTTCACAGCACCCCCTACTAAGGTAGCAAAACAGACTTTTTACCTTGAAACTGACATGTTTTGCCATGGATTAGACACACAGGCAAAGGCATTGCCCTCTACATTCGATTGTTAACTTTGGGCGCTCAATGCCCTTTCGTCCCTTTCGTTCCTGCTCTGACTTCTGGGGGGCTTCAATGCTCAATGCTAAGAAACTGCGCGACCCTGCCATTTGGCAAACAGATCTTGATACGCTGATGACCCGTATAAGCGATCATTATGCTGTTGATGAAGAAAATTTCGTCAATGAACTGATCAAACTGCTCAATGCGGACCGTGATGACTTTGCTCGCATTGAAGCAAACACTGCAGCGCTGGTGCGCGACGTGCGCAAGATGGACACGGCGGTGGATACCATTGATGAGTTGCTCCAGCAGTACAGCCTGGATACGCATGAAGGCCTGATGCTGATGTGCCTGGCAGAAGCCATGCTACGAATTCCTGACAAAGAGACTGCCGACGCCCTGATTGAAGACCGTCTTGGCCCGGCCGACTGGCAGGCACATCTGGGCAAAAGTGAATCCTGGATGGTAAACGCGTCAACCTGGGGGTTATTGATGACCGGCCGGGTACTCAATCTGGATCATCCCAAGGAAGGCCGCCCTGCTCACTTTATCAATCGCATGGTTAACCGTCTTGGTGAGCCTGTCATTCGTCGTGCCATGGTGGAAGCCATGAAGGTGATGGGTAAGCAGTTCGTGCTTGGCCGCGATATCGACGAAGCTCTCAAGCGCTCCAGGCCGCTGTTCAACAAGGGATACACCTACTCATACGACATGCTGGGCGAAGCGGCGCGCACCCGTGACGATGCCAGGCGCTATTTTGACGACTACGCCAAGGCCATTGAGCACGTCGGTAAAACCTGCAAGACACTGGGTAACGGGACGCCAGCGCCATCTGTGTCCATCAAGCTTTCTGCCCTGCATCCTCGCTATGAATTTGGCCGTCGCGAACAGGTACTGACCGAGCTGGTCGACACCGTCATCAAACTGGTGACCAAGGCCCGCAGCCTGAACGTTGCTTTGACCATTGATGCCGAGGAGGTCGATCGCCTGGAACTGTCACTGGAGGTCTTCCGCGCTGTCTATACCAGCGATGCTGCCAAGGGCTGGGGTCATTTCGGCCTGGTCGTGCAGGCCTATGCCAAACGTGCTCTACCGGTGCTGCATTACATTAATCGGCTAGCCGAGCAACAGGGCGACGAGATCCCGCTGCGACTGGTAAAAGGCGCCTATTGGGATACTGAAATCAAGGAATCCCAGCAGCTCGGCGTCGAGGGCTATCCGGTATTCACCCGCAAGGCTGCCACTGATGTCGCCTATCTGGCGTGTGCGCAGTTCTTGTTGTCCAACGACACCCAGGGGCGCATCTTCCCACAATTTGCTACTCATAATGCCCACACTGTCACCACCATTCTTGAACTCGCCAATACTGATGCCCGCGCCTTTGAATTCCAGCGTCTGCATGGCATGGGGGAAGCTCTGTATGATGCAGCCCTGACCAGAGCCCCTGAAGGCACTTACTGTCGCATCTACGCACCTGTCGGCGCGCATAAGGATCTGCTTCCTTACCTGGTGCGTCGATTGCTGGAAAACGGTGCCAACTCTTCCTTCGTCCATCAACTGGTCGACCCGGACGTGCCGGTGGAATCGCTGTGCCAGCATCCGGTGGAAACCTTGCGTCAATATGACTCCCTGGCTAACACACGGATTCCCCTGCCTAAGGACATCTTCGGAAATAAGCGCCGCAACTCGCGGGGTGTCAACCTGAATATCCGTAGCCACTTCTACCCGCTGAAGGAGAAGATGGGTACGTTTATGGATAAAACCTATCAGGCCAGACCGCTATTGGCGTTTGAGGTCGCCGACGACAGTGCCAGCACCCATAGCGTGACCAGCCCCTATGATCGCCGCAAGGTGGTTGGCAGCGTACAGTGGACAACCAGCCAACAGGCGACCCAGGCACTGGATGCCGCCTGGTCGGCTTTCCCGCGCTGGGATGCAACGCCAGTGGCAGAACGTGCGGCCATCCTGGTTCGCCTTGGCGAACTGATGGAAGACAACATGGCCGAATTGATGACACTGTGTTCACGTGAAGGGGGCAAGCTGCTGACTGACGGTGTGGATGAAATTCGTGAAGCCGTCGACTTCTGCTATTACTACGCCATGCGCGCTGAAGAAGGTTTTGCCCAGCCGACGGAGCTACCAGGGCCTACTGGTGAATCCAATCACCTGGTCATGGGCGGACGTGGGGTCTTCGCCGCTATCAGCCCCTGGAATTTCCCGGTTGCCATTTTCTGCGGCCAGGTCGCGGCAGCGGCCGTGGCAGGTAATACCGTACTGGCCAAACCCGCCGAACAGACGTCCATCGTTGCTCACCGCGTGATAGAGCTGCTCTACGAGGCGGGCATGCCCCGTGATGTTGTTCAGCTGCTTCCGGGTGATGGCCCGACCGTGGGGAGTGTGTTGACATCCGATCCGCGTGTGACAGGCGTCGTCTTTACCGGGGGGACCGATACCGCGCAGATCATCAACCGTGCCCTGGCCGCGCGTGAAAATGCGCCCTTGCCTGCCTTGATCGCCGAAACCGGGGGCATGAATGCCATGATTGTCGACTCTACTGCCCTGCCCGAGCAGGTGGTGGTCGATGTCATCCAGTCCGCTTTCCAGAGTGCCGGCCAGCGCTGCTCGGCTCTGCGCGTGCTCTATGTGCAGGAGGACGTGGCTGATCGAGTGAGCGGAATCCTCGAAGGGGCCATGCAGGAGCTGCACGTCGGCGATCCACGCCAGCTGGGAACAGATGTTGGCCCGGTCATTGATGAAGATGCCCGCAAGGCCCTGCAGGCACATATTGATACCCTCAAGAGTGAAGGTCGTCTGGTGGCCGAAACGCCCATGGCTGCTGAGCACACTGAGAATGGCACCTATATTGCCCCGGTTGCCTTCAATATTGACAGCATTGACCGCCTGGAGCGGGAGCAGTTTGGCCCCATCCTGCATATTGTGCGCTACAAGGCCAGCCAGCTGGACAAGGTCATTGATGAAATCAATGCCCGAGGCTATGGGTTGACCTTTGGGGTTCACAGCCGCAATGAATCTTTTGCAGCGGATATTGCCCGCCGCATGCGCGTCGGCAACGTCTATATCAACCGCAATATCATTGGTGCCGTTGTCGGGGTTCAGCCCTTCGGCGGCCAGGGGCTTTCCGGCACAGGCCCCAAGGCAGGTGGCCCGCACTACCTGACCCGTTTTGCGACGGAAAAAACCATTACCAACAACACGGCGGCGCTGGGGGGTAATGCCTCACTGCTGGCGCTCGATGACGAATAAGACTGGTCTCATTGACAGGCCTGGCCTGCATACATGTTGAAACAAGCCACCCACCAGGGTGGCTTGTTTTTAATATTATTAAAAACGCAAGAGAATTGCGCTGGATCAATAACTCCACCTTGCCGTGCCGTTATAATGACGTTAATGAACACGCGGTTATCCAATGATAATCAACCGAGTCACACCAGGAGTTAGTTCCCATGCGCAAGTTTACACTACCAACCCTTTTTGCTGCTGGCCTTGCGGCCGTTGCCGTCACTGCCAGCACCCAGGCCATGGCTTATGGCCAGGGTGATTTCTTCACTCGTTTCGGTGCCGCCAACGTCGACCCTAAAAACGACAACGGCACGCTGGACACAGCCCTTGGCGAACTGGCTGTTGATGTCGATGACGAAACCCAGTTTGCATTTACCCTGGGTTACCGCTTCCATGACAAGCTCGGCGTTGAGCTTTTGGCCGCACTGCCCTTTGAGCATGATATTGCACTGAATGACGGCAACATTGCATCGACCAAACACTTACCGCCCACCCTGACGCTTCAGTACTATCCGCTTGGCGGCACTGAATCACGCGTGCAGCCCTATGTCGGTGCCGGTATCAACTACACCACCTTTGATGATGAGACAGTTGATATCGAAAACGTTAGCCTGGATCTTGACGATTCCTGGGGCGCGGCCGGCCAGGTCGGCATTGATCTGCTGATTGATGATAACTGGGCACTTAACGCAGCGGCCTGGTACATCGATATCGATACCGATGCCACGGTAGCTGGCGATGATGCAGGCACCGTTAACATTGACCCACTGGTGGTCATGGGTGGTTTGAGCTACCGTTTCTAAGCCACTCGCATAGAAAAGCCCGTCATGGTCAAGCCATGGCGGGCTTTTTTGTGTCTTGGCTGTTCGTTCAGTTCCGGGTCACCAGGTCATCCACCCGCTCAACCGCCTTGATAACGCGCTGCTGTTCATGAGGGTCAATGTTTTCCTGCTGGAGATAGACCGCCACCGCCGGGGCTACCTCACATTTTGCAGGCATGTCACCACCGGCATCCGCCAATGCCTGCAGGCGCTGAATAAAGACAAAACGCAACCACTGCGGCAATGACATTGTATCAACGCAAAACGGCTGCTGGCTGAGCATTGCCGCGGGATCTGGAGTTGTAACCTGCCACAGCTGTGATGCCCTCAGGGCTTCTTCCAGGTCGCCTAGAGCCTGTGAAAGCTGTTGATGGACCGTCATTTTCCTACCTCTTGTTGTCACTACGATGACATCTTGTCATGCCAAGGTCTATTGTCTCAGTGCGCTCGCTTTTGTACCACTCCCCGAGCGGGTCTGGGTGCGGCTTTCACCCATCGAGAATACACAGAAAACCTGCAAGAGGCTGTGGACAACCTATGGAAGGATGGCGAAACGCCTGCCAACATGGGCGTCTGCATAGAGTGTTTAATTTTTGACCACATCTGCCTGAAGCGCTTTGCCTACTTTTCAAGCGGCTAGCTGACACGCGGCGTATGGCACGGTAAAGTGCTCGCCTGAGATACGGAAGGATGCCATGCAACCGATTACAACACTCAATGACTTTTTTGATCGCAGTGGGGCAGATGTCTTGCTGTTCCACATGGGGCGTAGAGTGACTACCTGCCCCAGAGACGCCCTGATCGCGCTGGAAAACCTCGAAGCGCCCTGGCCCGAACCCTGGCAAGCCCAGGCTCGCTTGGGTATTGTTTTCCAGATGGGTGATATGCCAGAGCCTGCTATCTGGTTTCTGGCACTGCCGCTGGATGAACAGGGCTATCTGTCGCCTGGCCAGCGCGATGCTTTTTTGCAGCGCCTGCTGGAAACCCTGGGTCGCAATGCGCAAGGCCTTGACGGCGGCAAGCATGATGAGATTGAACACCTGATGCAGGACAATCCATTGGTGTTCACGCCTTCAACCCATTTTCTAGCCATGCTGAATGCCCAGGCGACGCAGCAACTGTCGCGGCCAGCCAGTCAGCATCTGGAACTGGTTGAAGCCTATTTCAGCAAGCAGATGACCGTTGACTGGCAGGCGTTAGGACTTCAGGGACTTGCCGATTTCACGGTGCGCATGGACGCCAGCCAGGCGCAGCAACTGGCCGACGTTCTGCCGGACATGCCGGTTGAACTCCTGCATGCGCTTGCTTATTGCCTCGAACATCTCAGTCTGGATGAAGGACTTGTCAGGGCCTTGATCGCACGCGGCGAGCTTGCTGCCCAGGCCGCTGATATCGAGTCACTGTGCGCCTGTATACGCGCTGTCGGCGGCACTCCTGGCGAACCAACATCCCAGTGGTATACAGGGTTGCTGGAAGATACAGCGGCCAGCGGGCCTGATATACTGGCAGCCATTGCGGGGCGTGGATGGCGGCATCTGGAAGACGGTCAACGACTTCCACTTTTTCTTGATCGTCTGGCCGAGGACCCGCGGACGGATTTCGGCGCTGTCATTCGTGATCTAGCGTTGATTCCCCGCTTGCGTTTACCCGTCATAATGTTCCTCAAGGAGGCACCCGGAGGGTCAGCCGTGCAACAACGTTTGGCTGCTTTAGCACCGCACACGGCCAGTGCGCAAGACTGAGGAGGCATCATGAAGGAATTACCTTACCAGGCGAAAGCGGTGATTGGCCGACGCGAGATGGTCGTCTTACCTGATTTTGATCTGCACCTTTGCTGTAAGGCAGATACCGGTGCCCGAACGTCAGCGCTGCATGCCGAGCAGATTGAAACATCGGAGGACGAACAGGGCCAACTTTGGGTAAGCTTTATCACTCACAGCGGAGGGCCCGATTCTCCCCCACACCGGGTCCAGGCACACCTCCACGATCGTCGCCGTGTTACCAGCTCCAACGGGCACACTGAATGGCGTTACGTGGTGCGAACTCCCCTCCAGCTGGGTGATCTCAACTTCCCGGTTGAACTTACCCTGACTGATCGCAGCGATATGCGTCATCCCATGCTGTTGGGTCGGCGGGCCATGCGCCGCTTGCTGATCGCCCCAGGTGCGGAATTTCTTCACGGCGAACCCTGAACGCCCACGAACCACCCCTAACAGACCCGTAAGGGAGCACTCAATGCATATTGCCTTGCTGTCGCGCAATCGTAATCTCTATTCTACCCGCCGCCTTGTTGAAGCCGCCGAGGCGAGAGGCCACTCGGCGCGCGTTGTTGATACTCTTCGCTGTTATATGAGTATTGCCTCTCATCACCCTTCCATCCATTACAAGGGTGCCGAAATTGAATCCTTTGATGCGGTCATCCCCCGCATAGGCTCATCAGTCACTTTTTACGGCTGCGCGGTGCTGCGTCAGTTTGAAATGATGAATACCTATGTGCTCAATGATTCGGTCGCCATTACCCGTTCTCGCGACAAGCTGCGCTCGCTGCAGTTGCTCTCCCGAAAGGGGCTGGGGCTCCCTATTACCGGGTTTGCCCACTCACCGGATGATATTCCAGATCTGATTACCATGGTCAAGAGTGCGCCGCTGGTCATCAAGCTGCTGGAAGGCACCCAGGGTATCGGTGTCGTTCTGGCTGAAACCAACCAGGCCGCTGAATCAGTCATTCAGGCCTTTATGGGCATGAAAGCCAATATCATGGTGCAGGAATACATCAAGGAAGCCAAAGGCGCTGACATTCGCTGTTTGGTGATTGGTGACAAGGTGGTCGCTTCGATGAAGCGCCAGGCCGCTGACGGTGAGTTCCGTTCCAACCTCCATCGTGGGGGGAGCGCCAGCGTTATCCGCATCACACCGGAAGAGCGCTCAACCGCGATTCGAGCTGCCAAGGCGATGGGCTTGCGCGTCGCTGGGGTTGATCTGTTGCGTTCAAATCACGGCCCGGTAATTATGGAGGTGAACTCCTCTCCGGGGCTGCAGGGAATTGAGACGGCAACAGGCAAAGATATAGCAGGATTGATTATTGAACATATCGAAAAAAATGCGGTGACGCCGCGTAAGGCACCGCCCAAGCCAAAAGGCTGAAACCTGTAACCGAAATTATTCCGTTGCAGGGGTGGCAAAACACGGCTGCCGCGGCGACAATCTGCGTCACCGAAGGAGGTAGACGCTCATGTTTCTTGATAATCGCCAAGTGGCGATGGACAGCGTTCTTGAAGCGCTGGCAGACAGCATTGATTACTTTCAGGATAATATAGAACGCCTGCGTCCATCGCTGCGTGACACCCTGAAACCGTATTACGAACAGCGCCTGCAGCAGATGGGGCAACTGCAACAGCTGGCACGCACTCACCTGAAAATGCTGCCACGTGACGCCGATGTGGAACGCGATGATTTTCTGTGGCTCTGGAGCCGCCTGAAAAGTTTTGTTGGAAACGATAGTCAGGTGTTGATTAATGAGCTCCTCGAACAGGAACGTGTATTAATGCAGGCACTTTCCACTCTTTTCACACATCCTTTGCCTGATCCTGTAGAGCCAGTGGTTGAAGAATGCATGAAGGGCTGTCGCCAACTGATTCGTGAGCTTTATCAGTTACAGAAGCGTAAGCCTCGACGCAGCGGGTCTGTTTAGGCCAGCTTACTGCTGCAAAGACTGTTCAGGGGGTGTTATCAGATCCAATGCCCGCGTTGTCCCCTGTTGATGTCGCATCGTCAACATTGACTGGAAATTCTATGGGCTCGGCAGGACCAAGAAAGTAGGCCTGACGTTTCCATATGTAAAGGTCCCCCAAGGTGGCAACACGGGCTACCCATTCCCTGATACGTAGTCGCCATTCACCGTCGACGGCATGATTGCTTGCAACACAACCAGTCACCTGCATCCCCAAGGCCTGACCAATATACAGGGCTCTGGGAAGATGCCACTGCTGGGTCACCAGTACAGCCTTGTCAAGTTCAAACACCTGCTTGGCGCGCACCAGGGTGTCGAAGGTACTGAAGCCGGCGTAGTCAAGTGTCAGTTGCGCAGGCGACACACCAAAGCGCGTCAACACCTGCCACATGGCGCGAGGTTCGTTGTAGGATTGCGTACGATTATCGCCGGATATTAAAAGGTGCTCGACGCGACCGGTATGCACCAGCCCCGCAGCCGTACTCATGCGTGAATAGAAATGCGGGTTTTGTGAACCACCGCGTGTCCAATGCGAGGTACCAAAGACAATACCGACTTGCTTTGGGCCGCATTGAGCCATAGACGATTCAATCACCGGATAAGTCCGTGCCAGTATCCATAGATTGCTGCCCACAAAAAAGAGCAGCACCAGCAAAAGTGCCGCTCCCAGCGTCATTAACGACCATTTGAAACCTGCGATGATATCCAGACGCATCAGCCAAACGCCGTTAGTAATAAAATAATGCTGCCCGTCGATTGATGGTCAGAACATACCCAGCTCAAGTTTAGCCTCTTCGCTCATCATGTCTCGACTCCACGGAGGGCTGAAGACAATTTCCGTGTGAACGTTGCTTATCTGTGGTGCACCCAGAATCTTGTTACGTGCATCTGCGGCAATCACATCCCCCATACCGCATCCCGGCGCTGTCAGCGTCATGCGAATGGTCACCAGACGTTCACCGCTGATCAGACGTTCAATTCGGCAGCCATAAACAAGACCAAGATCGACAATGTTGACAGGTATCTCAGGGTCGTAACAGGTACGCAGCTGCTCCCAGACAAAGGCCTCAATTTCATCGTCACTTGCGTCTTCATGAAGCGTTGGACGTGGCATTGATGCCAGTCCAAGAGCGTCAAGGTTGCTGCCTTCAATCAAGTACAGGCGACCTTCGTAGCCAACGCTGACCGAACTGCCTTTCGCCTGCATGATACTGACAACGCTATCCTCAGGCAGGGTATCAGTCTTGCCAAAGGGAATGGCAATAGCTTCAACATCCCGTTGCAACGGAATCATCTGGCCTCTTTCTAACCGAGCAACCTTTTCGATGTCCATAACGCTCCTTGATGGTATCTAGCGCACCATATCAATAACACGCCTGAGCGACGTAACAAAAATATCAATCTCATCCCGCGTATTATACGCCGCAAACGAGGCTCGGCATGTCGCTTCAACACCGAAATGATGCAGAAGCGGTTGCGCGCAGTGATGACCCGTGCGAACCGCCACACCCAGCTGGTCAATCAGCAGACCAATATCCTGGGCATGGGCCCCCTCAACCACAAAGGACACCACCGCTGCCTTGTGCTCTGCGGTTCCCAGGATACGCAGGCCATCAATCGTTTGAAGCTGTTGCGTGGAATAGGTCAGCAATTGCTGTTCCCATTCGCCAATCGCATCCAATCCGACGTTTTCTGTCCAGTCAAGTGCCTTACCCAGAGCAATGACTTCAGCAATAGCCGGCGTGCCTGCCTCAAACTTGTGCGGCAGTGCCGCAAAAGTGGTGCCATGCTCAAATGAGACCGTATCAATCATCTCACCGCCGCCCTGCCACGGAGGCATTACCTCCAGCAGTGACTGCTTGCCATACAGAACGCCAACCCCGGTCGGGCCATAAACCTTGTGCCCTGAAAAGACATAGAAGTCAGCGTCGATATCCTGCACATCCACACGCTGGTGAGGGGCTGCCTGAGCGCCGTCGACAATAATCAATGCACCCGCTTGATGCGCCAGACTTGCCATCTCCTTTACCGGGTTGATGGTACCGAACGCATTGGAGACGTGGTTGACGCACACTAACCTGGTACGCTCAGTAAGAAGCGCACGGTAGGCGTTCATGTCCAATGCGCCATCCGCATGCACGGGGATCACCTTGATGGTAAAACCCAACTGCTGGGCCAGCAATTGCCATGGCACAATATTGGCATGGTGCTCAAGCATGGAGATAAGTACTTCATCCCCCGCCGACAAATGGGTTCTTCCCCAGCTGTTGGCCACCAGATTGAAGGCTTCTGTCGCTCCTCGGGTAAAGATCACTTCACGAGATGACGGCGCATTGATAAAGGCCCTGACCTTTTCACGAGCGCCTTCAAAAGCTTCAGTTGCTTCGTCAGCAAGCGTATGCAGGCCACGATGAATATTGGCGTTATAACGTCCATAGTAGTCAGCAAAGACGTTAATCACTTCAATCGGTGTCTGGCTGGTCGCGGCATTATCAAGATAGACCAGCGGTTTGCCATGTACCTCACGCTTCAGGATCGGGAAATCTTCACGTAATTTGGCAACATTATAAGGTGCCTGATGTGCCGATTGTGGCGTGACAACAGCGGTATGAGACATTACAAACTCCTTAGGCACCAATGAAAAAACAGGTATCGACGCGGCGATAGAACAGCAGGCTGGAACTATCGCCGGTCATAAAGGCTAACCCGAGCACTTGACCCTGACGCCTTAATCCAGCTCGTTCAACGCAGAGGCGGCCTCTACTAGCCCGGTAAGATTGAAGCGTTCCGGCAGCTTGCCAGCAACCGCCAACTCGACCCGCTCTGATACTACATCAAGCTTGACCTCTTCCAGCACTTCGCCAGCAAATGCCAAGGTCAGCAGGGCGCGCGCCGTTGCTTCATCAATCCCTCGGGTTCGCAGGGCAAACACGGCCTCTTCGTCGAGTTGACCTGTGGTCGTACCATGAGAGCATTTGACATCGTCGGCATAGATTTCCAGCTCCGGCTTGGCGTCAATCCGGGCACGATCTGATAGCAACAGGTTCTGGTTGCTCTGATAGCCTTCAATCTTCTGGCTGTCCCGCTTCACAAACACCTTGCCATTGAATACACCATGCGCACGGTCGTCCAGAATACCCTTGTAGTTCTCATTGGAGAATGTCAGCGGCGCATTATGGTTGACCTTGGTATGGTTATCAACATGTTGGCGATCCTGACCAAAGAACAGGCCAAGGAAATTGGTTTCTGCTCCCTGGCCATTAAGATCACTGATCAGATCATTACGTACCAGTGCTCCGCCCAGGTTCAGGCTGTAAGAGGTATAACGGCTATCACGATTCTGCTCAACGTGCATACTGGCAACGTGGTAGTCGCCCAGGGGTGCTTCCTGCAGTTTGTAATGCTGAAGGATGGCACCACGGTCGAGCATGAACTCACCAACGACGTTGGTGAAGTTTTGCGCGTCCTTTTCACCGATATAATGCTCGATCAGGGTCGCCTCACTACGGCCTGCCGCCTCTACCAGCACACGTGGGTGGCACATGGTCGGCTGGTCATTGGCGCGAGACAGAAACTGAACAATGATCGGCTTTTCAACCACGCAGCCAGCGGCAATACGAATCACCGCACCTTCTTCCATAAAGGCCGTATTCAGTGCAGCAAAGGCGGAAAAATCCACTCCTGTCAGACGACCCAGTGGGCCACCGACTGCTTCGTGGTTGGTTTCCAACGCCTTGGAAAGCGGCAGAACCTGCAAGCCTTCTGGCAAATGTTCCAGATCTGACAAGGACGCAGAAAAGACGCCATCCACAAAGGTTAACCGATAAGCTTCCAGCGGAAGCGTCAGGGTAGCAGCGGTTGCCTGGGAAAATTCCGCGCTTTCAGCCAGCGCAAAATTACCTTGAGCAATACCGCGTACGTCTGTGTATTTCCACTCTTCATCACGACGAGTGGGAAACCCCATGGCTTCAAAGCGGGCGGCGCCCGCTTGACGACGCGCCGCTATCCAGGTGGGTTCAGGCCCCATGGATTGGCGATGCTGGTGCAATGTTTCCAGGAAAGTGTGCGTATCGCTCATGCTGCAGACCCCTCCTCGATACCTTCATAGCCATTTGCTTCCAACTCTTTGGCAAGTTCGGCATCGCCTGTTTTGACAATCCGTCCGTCGACCAGCACGTGCACCTTGTCAGGTGTGATGTAATCGAGCAGGCGCTGGTAGTGCGTCACAATCAGGATGGCGCGCTCTTCAGCACGCAGGCTGTTAACACCATCTGCCACTACCTTCATGGCATCGATATCCAGGCCGGAATCAATCTCGTCCAACATCGCAAGCTTGGGCTGCAGAACCAGCATCTGGAGAATTTCATTACGTTTCTTCTCACCGCCTGAAAAGCCCTCATTGACGGCGCGCTGGAGAAAACTCGGGTCCATTTTCATGTATCCTAGCTTTTCCCTGACCAGCTTCAGGAAATCTGGCGCGGGCATTTCCTCTTCACCACGCGCTGCACGTTGTGCATTGAGCGCTGACTTCAGCAGGTAGATATTCTTGACTCCCGGGATTTCAACCGGGTACTGAAAGCCCAGCAGCAGTCCAGCCTGAGCCCGCTCTTCGATATCCATTTCCAGCACGTCATTGCCTTCAAAGGTAATCGTCCCCTGAGTTACTTCGTAGCCATCTTTGCCAGCAATAACGGCAGACAAGGTAGACTTGCCGGCACCATTGGGGCCCATGATGGCGTGGACTTCGCCTTTTTTGATCGTAAGGGTCAGGCCTTTGAGGATTTCATTGCCTTCTACGGTGACGTGCAAATCATTGACTTCAAGCATGGTAAAACCTTTTCAGATAAATGGTGATGGCGCTCACAGATCGTCGCGCTTAATAAAGTAACCTTAAAAATACGGCTGCAGCCGAATTAACCAACTGCGCCCTCAAGCGTTACGCCCAGCAGCGCTTCGGCTTCTACGGCGAACTCCATTGGCAGTTCCTGGAAGACATCCTTACAGAAGCCATTGACAATCATACTGACCGCGTCCTCTTCGGAAATACCACGGCTCTGGCAATAAAAGAGCTGATCTTCACCAATCTTGGACGTGGTTGCCTCATGCTCGATTGTCGCCGTGCTGTTGTTGATTTCCTGATACGGGAAGGTGTGTGCGCCACAGGTATCACCAATCAACAGTGAATCACACTGGGTAAAGTTGCGCGCCCCTTTGGCTCTCGGACCAATTTTCACCAGACCACGATAGGACTGATCACTGCGACCGGCAGAAATGCCCTTGGCCACAATGTAGGAGCGTGAACCTTCACCGATATGGACCATCTTGGTACCGGTATCTGCCTGCTGGCGACCATTGGTGACAGCCACGGAGTAAAACTCACCTACGCTGTCCTTGCCACGCAGCATGCAGGAAGGGTACTTCCAGGTAATCGCTGAGCCGGTCTCTACCTGGGTCCAGCTGATGCGAGACCGGTCACCTCGGCAATCACCGCGCTTGGTGACAAAGTTGTAGATACCACCCACACCGTTTTCGTCACCGGGATACCAGTTCTGCACGGTGGAATACTTGATATAGGCGTCATCAAGGGCCACCAGTTCAACCACTGCGGCGTGCAGCTGGTTCTCATCACGCATCGGAGCGGTGCAACCCTCGAGGTAGGAGACCTCTGCCTGGTCTTCGCAGATAATCAGGGTCCGCTCGAACTGGCCGGTGTTGGCTTCATTGATGCGGAAATAGGTTGAGAGCTCCATCGGGCATTTGACGCCCTTGGGCACGAACACAAAAGAGCCATCGGTAAAGACAGCTGAGTTAAGTGCCGCAAAGTAGTTGTCATTCTTGGGAATGACAGTGCCCAGATATTGCTTAATGAGTTCCGGGTAGTCGTGAATCGCCTCTGAAATTGAACAGAAGATAACACCCGCTTCAAGCAGCGTTTCCTTGAAGGTGGTGGTCACTGACACGGAGTCAAACACGGCGTCTACCGCGACTCCGGCAAGAGCGGCACGCTCGTGCAGCGGAATGCCGAGCTTCTCGTAGGTTTCCAGGAGTTTAGGATCGACTTCATCCATGCTCTGCAACATGTCTTCAGGGCGCTTGGGGGCGCTGAAGTAGGAGATAGCCTGGTAGTCAATCGGCGGATAATTCAGGTGCGCCCAGGAAGGCTCTTTCATCTTGAGCCATTGCCGGTAGGCGTCAAGACGCCACTCAAGCATCCACTCAGGCTCACCCTTCTTCTTCGAAATAAAGGCAATGGTGTCTTCATTCAGACCAGGTGGTAGCGTGTCGCTTTCAATGTCGGTTACAAAGCCTTCTTTGTATTCGCGAGTTACCAACTGTTCCATTTCTTCAGTTGCCATGGTGTTACCCTCCGGGGCAGTTGGATGGCGAGATCAGCTCGCCGTCATCATTTGGGATACATCTTACGTCAAGCTGAAACCGCTTCAACGCTGATACTTTGAATTGGCAGTTGCACAGGCAGTTTGATCGGGGTGGTGGCGGCCAGATGCGCCAAGGTTACGCTTTCCAACAAGGTACGGATTGCCATGGAAACGCGTTGCCAGTTATCGGCTACGCCGCAGGTGCTCGCCAGTTCACATTCACCTTCTGCCTCACTGCAAGTAGTGACTGCAACCGGACCTTCCATTGCCGTAATGATATCTGCAGCAGTTATTGAAGAGGCTGAACGGGCCAGCTGATAGCCACCCTGGGCGCCGCGCTGTGAGACAAGCAAACCGCCTTTGACCAACATCTTTAATGTCTTGCTGACCGTTGGATGCGGTAACTGCACTGCCTCTGCAAGCTCTGCTGCTGCATGCGGTTTGCTGGGTTGCCTGGCGATCTGCGCCATCACTACCGCTGCATAGTCAGTTAGCCGTGAAAGCTTGAGCATCTTGTCTCCTTGCTATCTGCCATCACCAGGCACATTGCCCGATTGATATTTGCAGACTGCCTGGCGGTTTAATTGGGTACCATTTTAGTCCTGTATAAATAATTTGTGAAGCCCCTGACTAAATTACTCAACCATTACGCTATGATTTGTACAGTATTGTGACGCATTAACCTAGGCAAATTGTAATCATTATCATTTAACCGCGTTTCTTAAATCTTCTTTCTAGTGGAATATTGTTCCTATTATCCGTGATTAAGCGCTATAAATAACAAAAACCCGCTAACATCCAGAGACGCAGCGGGCAGTCAGTCAGGGAATGACACGGACAATCAATAGTTTTTATATATCAAATGCTTTACGCCGTTCTATATGTACATTGCTGACAAGGCAGGTGGGTATCCTTTACCAAGCCTTTAAGTAGTTCTCAGTCGCGTTGATAGGTACCAATCAATCGATTCATTCCCAATAGGTTAGGCTCA
>NZ_VMQS01000006.1:0-1170 GCF_007625055.1 Halomonas sp. | reverse complement strand
TCAGTCGCGTTGATAGGTACCAATCAATCGATTCATTCCCAATAGGTTAGGCTCAATGGCTTCGAGTAATCCTGGCAATGCCAAACCTTCCGGCAATGAAGTCTGACAATCCAGGGCCAGTACCCAGAAATAATAGTGGTGCTTACCATGCTTTTCCGGTGGCATGGGGCCACCATACCCCAAGTTACCAAAGTCATTTTTTCCCCTGGTTCCCTGCCGGGTATTTTCTTCCAATGACGTCACGCTTGCTGGCAGGTTATAGACCACCCAATGCACAAATCCATATTGGCCGTGCTGAACAAGGGGCGCATCAGGATCATGGCATATTACTGCAAAACTTTGTGTGCCTTCAGGTACACCTTGCCATTCAAGTTGGGGAGACACATCATCAGCCTCTCCTGAATGTTTCGGAGGAATATCTCCATGATAGCTAAATGCAGCACTGCTGAGCTGCAAATCCGAAAGTGCAAATGCCATACTGACCTCCTGAGCGGGCTGATTTTTGAGGGTTGACAATCCATCAAGGTAACTGCAACGACGACCTGTATAAAAAATAAAACATACCAGAATCATTGCCTTGTCTTTAGGTTTGTAGAAACCAATGGCAATGTCAACGGTTATACCCGACCCAACCTACGGAGCCATTATCGTGAAAACATTGCTGGCGGTTGTACATGCTCCTTCACCCAACACTCAGCGCTTGTCAGACGCTTTGGAAGCCGGCGCCCGGCACCATGATATCGAGGGTATTGACTGTGTATGTCAATCTCCTCTCGAGACAGTGCCAGACGATATCCTGAATGCCGATGGTATTATCATTGGCACGACCGAAAACCTGGGTTACATGGCTGGATTGACCAAGGATCTCTTTGATCGATGTTATTACGACGTGCTTGAACAAAAGCAAGGATTACCTTGTGCGCTGTACGTGCGTGCAGGACTCGACGGCACAGGGACTCAGCGAGGCATCGAGTCCATCGTAACCGGGCTGCGCTGGCGTTGGGTGCAGCCACCACTGATTCTTCGTGGCCAATGGGACCATACGTTTTGTGGTCAGGTTGAAGAACTGGGTACCTACATGGCGGCAGGCCTGGAAAATGGACTGTTTTAGCGAATCGTGAATCGTGAATCGTGAATCGTGAATCGTGAATCGTGAATCGTGAATCGTGA
>NZ_VMQS01000097.1 GCF_007625055.1 Halomonas sp. | reverse complement strand
ATAGCGGCTGAAAACTCCCGCCTATCCACCTGGCACTCCGCCTAGATAAGGGGAACAAAGGGCACATTGATACAACCGGACAACGCGAGAGAGGCGGCCAGAATGAGTAAGAATCGCATAATGTTGCTTATCCTCTTGGTCATGTAATGAAATCGTCAGCTTTAAGCCGGATTGGATTCAATGATCATAGACTGCCATCGCGGGAACGACCATACTCGTCGTCAAAGCGCACTATATCGTCTTCCCCCAGATAAGAGCCTGTTTGCACCTCAATGAGATGAAGAGGAATCACGCCGGGATTTTCAAGGCGGTGGGGAGTACCTAAAGGAATATAGGTCGATTCATCTTCAGAGAGCAGAAAGCTTTTCAGATTATTGGAATCCTGATGCATATCGCCCTGAGTGACTTTTGCCGTCCCTTTCACCACCACCCAGTGTTCGGCACGATGATGGTGCATCTGGAGTGACAGCTTGGCACCGGGGTTCACAATAATTTCCTTGACCTGGAAACTGTTGGTGAGTGCGAGGGTTGTATAAGAGCCCCATGGGCGAAAAACAGTCTGGTGGAGCTCGGCTTCTTTACGCCCTTTCTCTTTCAGCCGATGAACAATATGTTTTGTCGCCTGGGCATCATTACGATCGGCAACCAGCACAGCATCCGCCGTTTCGACAATTACCAGATGATCAACGCCTACGGCCGCAACCAACCTGGATTCACTTCGTATCAGACTGTTCCGGACATTATCTGTGATCACATCGCCCTGAACAGCATTGCCATCTTCACCCTCAGCTGTCAGATCATATAGCGCATCCCAGGCGCCAATATCGCTCCAACCTGGGTCCATGGGCACGACCACAGCCTCTTTTGTATGCTCCATTACTGCATAGTCGATTGATTCACTTCGACAACGTGCAAACATTTCAGAGTTGATACGCAAAAAATCAAGGTCTTGCTGGCGCGACGCAAAAGCGTGTTCGCAAGCTTCCAGGATATCGGGCGCATACTGACGCAGGGCGTTGATGTATGCATTGGCCCCGAAAAGGAAGATACCGCTGTTCCATAAATAGTTTCCGTTTTCTACATAGGTTCTGGCTTGTTCAGGATCTGGCTTTTCTACAAAAGTCGAAACAGCAAACCCCTCTCCATCGGCTTGACCACGCTTTATATAACCATAGCCGGTATGCGCTGAACTCGGCGTAATGCCAAAGGTGACCAGTTTACCTTGCTGCGCCAGTCCAAGACCCTGCTTGATGGCGGTTGCAAAACGTTGTTCATCCTTGATGACATGATCAGCAGGCATCGACAGCAGCTCGGCATCTGGATCAATCTGCACGGCCAACAAAGCAGCTAGCGCTAATGCGGGCGCCGTGTTGCGGGCACAGGGCTCGAGGAGTATTTGCGCCGATACCCCTGATTGGTGCATCTGCTCGGCCACCATGAATCGATGCTGTTCATTGCAGACAATCAGCGGTGTGCCTGTTTCTTCCAGATTGGAGAGTCGCTGCGCCGTTTCCTGTAGCAGGCTGACACCAGGCCGATGAAGGCTCAGAAACTGTTTAGGGTATTGCTCTCTGGAGACAGGCCATAAGCGTGAACCAGAACCGCCTGACAGGATAACCGGATAGATCATGCTGACTCCTCAACGCCTTCTGCTGGTTTTTTAAACATCAACTACATTAGCATAATCATGTTTCATGCGAGTATACGAAAAATCTTGCGCGATATTTCAGGCCCCAAGATCAGGATCTGGATATCGTTGACTTTCTTAAGAACTTTTGACTCACCGGGACTTACCTGCACCCGGATCTGTTGACGTTTCATCGCGGCCTTAAGGAAGTGCCAACTGACCCTAAACGCCGTCTCTCATTGCCAATCTTCCCGGCTCCGTGGGCGCGTCTGCAAACAGCGAGCGCAGGTTTGTGTTGAGGTAGCGGTCACTGAAATGAGCCTCTCGTGCCAACACCTTCAGATCAGGAATATTGATAGTGTGATGATTGCGGAAAATAATGGCATCATCACTCATAGCCGACAGCGTCCGGCTAACATGCACTGGCGTCATGCCCAGAAGATCACCCAGTTGCTGTTGGGACAGCGGTAGTTGAAAACTCGACCCACACCTACCCATGGTCTGTTCCAGGCGGATGTACATCTCGCACAGAAAGTGCGCCAGGCGCTGGCGAGCGGTACGTCGGGCCAGGGTCACCAGGCGCTCGCAAAGCAGTGCCTGCTGGCGGCTGGAGATAGCGAAAATAACTGTCGTCAGGGTCAAAGAGTGGCAGAACAACTCGAGCATGCGGCCATGAGTGACGCTGCAGAGGGTGCCATCCTCGATCATCGTTACCCCATCGAGGCGCTCGTTGAAGGCAAATTCGCGCAAACCGATGATATCCCCTGGAAGAAATATCTCCATGATCTGGCGAGTGCCATTCTCAAGGTGACGGTATGAATATGCCCACCCCGAGCTTAGCAGGCAGAAATCACTGGCTGCCTTACCCTCCTGCCACAGTGTCGAGCCGGCGCTGACGGCTTCAGGATACCTTTCAAGGTTGACAAGAATGTCCTTCTCTTCAGGACTCAGGCGTCGGTAATGTTCGAAATGGCGAATAATGCTGCTTTCCTCTGGCATCATAGGCGTTCTCCCTCGGCTGGGTTGCCCTGCATAACCCAGGTTATGGCAACTCCCTGGTATTTGACTCTAGGGTAATACAGGGATGTACGCGGGCATATCTGACTATTGATCTGACGGAACAAACCGCAGATGACCAAAGTAACCCCGTGCAAACTGATAATCTTCTGCATACGTAAAAATCGCAAGGCCTCTCAACGGTGTCCATGCCGGGTGAGGGGAAGCCAGAAGGGTCAAAACCCAGTGACGTTACCTAGGAGATGATCAATATGGCACCTATCAACACAAGTAACTCATACGCCGTTGTTCAGAAACAGTACTCCGATACTTCCGAACTTCCCGGCGCTGCATATACCACCCGGCGCGACCCCTACCCTTCGCGCTTTTCTGAATCGCCCAAGAAGCTCTGGCTTGAGCGTCATGAACCTGTGATCAAGGGCCGAGAACTTTCCGGCCCACTAAGCGCGGCGCAACTCGATGAGTTCGAGGAGAAGGGCTTTCTGTTTCTGCCCAATTTCATCCACGGTGCGGCGCTTGAAGAACTTCGTCAGGAAATACGCAAGCTGATGAATCAGGAGGAGTACCTGACGCGCGATTTCAGCATTACCGAGCCGCAAGGCAATGAAATGCGCTCGCTGTTTGCCGTGCACTTTCTTTCCAACACTCTCAAAAAGCTCAGTGAGGACCCTCGCCTGACAGGGGCTGTGAAGCAGATCCTCGGCGGAGAGACCTATATTCACCAGTCACGCATCAACTACAAACCCGGCTTTGCCGGCAAGGGCTTCAACTGGCACTCCGACTTCGAGACCTGGCACGCCGAGGATGGCATGCCGGCCATGCATGCTGTCAGCGCCTCCGTGATCATGACCGATAACCACGAATTCAATGGGCCGCTCATGCTGGTGCCAGGCTCACATAAGGTATTTGTTCCCTGTGTGGGTGAAACCCCGGAGAATAATTTCCGCCACTCGCTCAAGCGCCAGGAGGTCGGCGTTCCCGGGGAGCAGGCGCTAACACGGTTGATTGAAAAAGGCGGCATCGAGTCAGTGACAGGTGAGGCCGGTGGGCTGATTCTCTTTGACTGCAATGTGCTGCACGCCTCCAACGCCAATATGTCGCCCGACCCGCGAAGTAATGTTTTCTTTGTTTATAACCGTCGCGACAACGCCTGCCAGCAGCCCTTTGCCGCCCCCGGGCCAAGGCCTGAATTTCTGGCTCACCACTCCGATAAAAGCTGGTCGCCCTGAAGGGCTGACGACGCAATCAAGCGCCCTATGTCAAAAGCCCCGAATTTTCGGGGCTTTGGTGT